>NZ_JBSFMS010000014.1:0-91630 GCF_053599675.1 Streptomyces sp. NPDC000880
GCCGCTTCCCACATCGAAGTCGCCCAGCAGCTCACGGAGTTGAACGTGCTTCCTCCACCTCTTCGCCTTCTTCTTGGCCACCCCGCGCCCCTTCCGGGTCCGATCCGTTCCCCCGATCGTGCGACGGAACAGCTGCTCCCGCGAGCGTGCTGTGGTGGAAGAGGAGATTCAGCGCGAACGCCGTCACCGCGGCGCTGGTGATGCCGCTGCCGGTGCTGATCTGCGCCCAGGACGGGAAACCGTCGTAGATGCCGTTCGCGACCTCCGGCAGCAGGCCAACACCCAGCGAGACCGACGCGATGGTCAGGTTGTGGCCGTCGGTGAGGTCGACCCGGCGCAGCGTATTGATGCCGACCATCGTGACCGTGGCGAACAGCACGAGCCCGGCCGCGCCGACGACCGGCCCCGGCAGCGCGGCCACCACCTCGCCCAGCTTGGGGACCAGTCCGAGCGCGACCAGAATGCCGCCCGCCACGGCGGTGACGTACCGGCTGACGACCTTCGTCATGCCGATCAGCCCGACATTCTGGCTGAAGACGGTGTCCATGAAGGAGTTCATCGCCCCGCCGAGGACACCGGAGAGACCGTCGGCAGCCAGGCCCCGCGCCAGGTCCTTGTCGCTGACGGGCCGTCCGGCCGCCTCGCCCACCGCAAGCATCGACGCCGTCGACTCGGTGAAGATCACCAGCATCACCACGCACATCGCGATGACGGCGGTCGGCGGGAACTGCGGGGCCCCGAAGTGGAACGGCGCAGCCAACCCAAGCCAGTTCGCGTCCGAGACTCCGGAGAAGTCGGTCAGACCCATCGGTACGGCCGCCAGCGTGCCGACGACCAGCGCGAGCAGGACGCCTATCTGCCCCAGATAGCCGCGGGTGAACCTGGCGAAGATCACGATGAATGCCAGCACCCCGCCCGCCAGGGCGAGCCGTGAACCCGACGCGTAGTCCGCGGACTTGGGGTCGTTGCCGGTGATCAGCCCGGCGGCGACGCCGATCAGGGAGAGCCCGATGACCGTGATCACTGTGCCGCTCACCAGCGGTGGGAAGAACCGCACCAGCCGCGCGAACGGCACGGCTATGAGCAGTCCGAAGAACCCGGCCGCGAGCATGGAGCCGTACACGGCCTGCATGCCGTACTCCTGCTCGATCAGGATCATCGGGGTCACCCCGGCGAACGTCGCGCCGGTGACGATGGGGAGCCTGATGCCGAAGATCTTGCCGATGCCCAGGCTCTGGACCAGCGTGATCAGACCCGCGACGAGCAGATCCGCGTTGATGAGAAGGGCGATCGCCGAGGAGTCCAGACCGGCTGCCGCGCCGAAGATCAGCGGCACGGTGACACAGCCGGTGTACATGATCAGCACATGCTGGATGCCGAGCGCGGCCAGCCGGGCGGACGGCGGCCGGCTGTCGACGGGGTGGCGGGACACAGCGGCATCCATGGGCAGACCTTCCGGTGCGGGGACTGCCCAGCATTCACGCAGGTGATCTTTTGCTGAGCGCGGCGGGCGCGTTACGCGTGTGTATCAGCGCCAGGGGCCGGTCACCGCGAACGTCGTGCCTGGCGTATAGCAGTTGACGTACATGGTCTCCCCGTCCGGCGAGAAGGTGACTCCCGCGAACTCGCCCCACTCCGGGGCCTCTGGCGTGCCGATGTTCTGCCGCCCGCGCGCCATCGGATAGACCTCGCCGCGCTTGGTCAGCCCGTACACATGTTGCGCACCGCCGCCGTCCTCGCACACCATCAGCCCGCCGTCGGCCGCGAGGCAGATGTTGTCGGGGGACTCGCCGGGCAACTGGATGTCCGTACTCGGCCCGAAGGCGATCACCAGCGTGAGCCGGCGCCGGTGCGGCTCGTACTTCCACACCTGCCCGAAGTGGTCGGCCGCCGAGCCCTGCGCGCTGTGCGCGAAGCTGGAGACGAAGTACACCGAACTCCCGCCCCAGTAGCAGCCCTCCAGCTTCTGGGCGTGGGTGATGCCCTTCGGGCCGAAGTCCTGCAGCCTGATGGGCGTTTGCTTCGCCTGGCTGTTCGGTACGGGCGCCCACTCGATCCGGTCGAAGCTCGCGCCCGGCTCCTGGATCGCGGACAGGTCGGGCACGCCCGGTACCCGCATCGCCTCCAGCGTCCCGCCCGCGCGCAGCGAGCCCGTACCGCCGAGCGGCTTGCTGGGCAGGAAGCGGTAGAAGAGCCCGAAGGGCCGCTCGAAGGCGTCCTCTGTCTCGTACACGATCCCGCTGCGGGGATCGACGGCGATCGCCTCGTGCTGGAAGCGGCCCATCGCGGTGAGCGGCACGGCTCCGGTACGGCGCGGATCGGCGCCGTCCACCTCGAATATGAAGCCGTGGTCCTTGGTGTAGCCGTTGGTGCCGGCCTTGTCCTCGGTCTCCTCGCAGGTGAGCCAGGTGCGCCACGGGGTGGGCCCGCCGGCGCAGTTGACGGCGGTGCCGGCGATGGCTACCCGCTCGGACAGGACATTGCCCTGGCTGTCCAGCTCCAGCGCCGTACAGCCGCCCTTGCCCACCGGGTCGTAGGTGAGGCCCTCGACCGTGGGGACGCCGATCGCGGCGGTGACGCGGTTCTCGTGGTTGCGGACGAGATTGACGCGGCCGCGGCGGCCCGCGAAGGCCCCCATGCCGTCGTGGTTGCTGGGGACCCGGCCTTCGCCGGAGCTCAGCGGCTCGCCCTCCCGGGAGAGGACCCGGTAGCGAAAACCTTTCGGCAGATCGAGCAGTCCCGCGGGGTCGGGGACGAGCGGGCCGTACCCGCTGTGCCCGCCGGCGGCGGCGGCGGTGCCCGCGAAGAGTTCGGAGAAGGCGCCGGTGAAGGCGATCCCGGCGCTCAACGCACCGGTGCCGGCCAGGACTTGACGTCGTGTTGCGGACATGAGGCAACTCCCTGTTGGGGGCACCTCCCATGCCGAAGGCTATGGGGGGAGGACAGGAGATGTGACGTGACCCGCACGTGTGTATCACGCACACTGGTGACGCGTGAACCGTGCGGGCCACTATGCCTCAGGGGGTTTCTGTGTCAGGCGAGCGATGCGGTGAGCGTGATGCTCGTACCCGTAAGGGCCTGGCTGACGGGGCAGTTCGCCTTCGCGTCCTCGGCCGCCTTCACGAAGCCGGCCTCGTCGAGACCGGGGACCTCGCCCTGCACGGTGATGTGGATGCCGGTTATGCCCGTGCCCGGCTGGAAGGTCACTTCGGCCTGGGTGTTCAGCCTGGTCGGCGGGTTGCCGGCCTGGGCGAGCCCGTGCGAGAGAGCCATGGAGAAGCAGCTGGAATGAGCGGCGGCGATCAGCTCCTCCGGGCTGGTCTTGCCGTTCGCCTCCTCGGCACGCGACGGCCAGGAGACCGGGTACTCGCCAATGCCGGAGGAGTCGAGGGTGACAGCCCCCTTGCCCTCGAGCAGGTTGCCCTCCCAGACGGTGTGCGCCTGACGCGTGGTAGCCATGATGGGTCCCTTCAGATGGATTGGTACCAACCAGCCCCAACCTACTTGGACAACAAGCCCTTTGCGTCCCGGGCCAGCGCAGTGAGGCGGGAGATCGCCCGGAAGTACTTCTTGCGGTAACCGCCGTTCAGCATCTCTTCGCTGAACAGTTGGTCGAAAGGCATGCCCGAGGCGAGCACCGGAACCTCCCGGTCGTACAGCCGGTCGGCGAGCACGACCAGCCGCAGCGCCGTCGACTGATCCGCAATGGGCTGCACATCGGTGAGGCAGACGGCGCGCAGACCGTCGGTGAGCGCCCCGTACCGGCTCGGGTGCACCTTCGCGAGGTGCTCCAGCAGATGTGGGAAGTCGTCGAGGGACGCGCCGTCGGTCGCGTACGCGGTCTTGGCGACCTGTTCCTCGGAGTACGGGGGAGGGGCGTCGGGCAGCCCGCGGTGGCGGTAGTCCTCGCCGTCGATGCGCAGCGGACGGAAGTGCGCGGAGAGCCCCTGGATCTCGCGGAGGAAGTCGACGGCGGCGAACCGGCCCTCGCCGAGCTTGCCGGGCAGCGTGTTCGAGGTGGCCGCAAGCGCGACGCCCGCGTCGACCAGCTTGCCGAGCAGCGTCGAGACGAGGACGGTGTCGCCGGGGTCGTCGAGCTCGAACTCGTCGATGCAGAGCAGCCGGTGCCCGCTCAGGGTCTGCACGGTCTGCTGGAAGCCGAGCGCTCCGACGAGGTTCGTCAGCTCCACGAAGGTGCCGAAGGCCTTCAGCGACGGGTCGGCCGGGGTGGCGTGCCACAGAGAGGCAAGCAGATGCGTCTTGCCGACGCCGTAGCCGCCGTCGAGGTAGACGCCGCGCGGTCCGGTGGGCGCCGCGGGCTTCCTGGCGAACCACCTGCGCCGGCCCGAGCCGCTCGCGTGCGCCCCGCCGAGGCCCGCCGCGAACGAGGCGAGGACCGTGACCGCCTCGCTCTGGCTGGGCTGGTTCGGGTCGGGGACGTACGTATCGAAGCGCACCGAGTCGAAGCGCGGCGGCGGCACCATCTCGGCGACCAGTCGGTCGGCGGGGACATGCGGCTCGCGGGCGCACAGGGACAGCGGGGACGCTTCGGTTATGGCACTGGTCGACACAGTTCCCAACTGTAAGGGCCGTGCCAGACTGCACGACATGCGACGTCTGCTCCCTGTGACCGACCAGACAGCCGCCGTGGACCGGGAGTGGTCCCTGGACGAGCTGGCCGAGGCCTACGCGTATCCGGCGGACGGGACCGGATCCGGGGGCGGGGCGGGTGCCGGAGCCGGTCCTGGGGGCCGGGCCGGCGCCGCGGGCCGGGCCTGGCTGCGGGCGAACATGGTCTCCTCGCTGGACGGGGCCGCCCAGCACGAGGGCCGCTCGCAGCCCATCTCGTCCGACACCGACATGCGGATCTTCGGCATGCTGCGGGGGCTCGCCGATGCGGTGGTGGTGGGCGCGGAAACGGTACGCCTGGAGGGCTACCGCCCGGCCCGCGCCCGGGAGGCCTTCGCGGAGCGGCGGGCCGCGGCCGGCCAGGGCCCCGCGCCCGCGATCGCGGTGGTCAGCGCCTCGCTCGACCTCGACTACTCGCTCCCGCTGTTCGCCGAGCCGCTCGTCCCGACGATGGTGCTGACGGGGGCCGCGGCGCCGCCGGACCGTATCCGCGCGGCGGAGAAGGCGGGCGCGGAGGTGGTGATCGCTGGGGACGGCCCCGGGGTGGAGCCGGTCAGAGCGGTACGAGCACTGGCGCAGCGCGGTCTGGTGCGGCTGCTCACCGAGGGCGGGCCGCGGCTGCTGGGTCAATTCGTGGCGGCCGGGGTACTCGACGAGCTGTGCCTGACCCTGTCGCCGACGCTGACGGCGGGGGACGCGCAGCGGATCGCGGGCGGACCGGCGCCGGCCGTTCCTTCGAGGTTCGCCCTGGCTTCTGTACTGGAAGAGGCGGGGTTCCTTTTCACCCGCTACCGTCACATCTGACAATCAGCGGAATTTGTCGTTCCGGCTAGCCCCGGCCGGTGCTCCGGCTGGGACAATTGGTCTCGCAGACCCCGTGCGGTCACGGGGAAGGACGGTTCCGCAGAAGGGCTCCGGACGTGTTCACAAGCGTATTGATGATCGAGAAGCCCCTGACCTCCGAAGACGTGGAATTCGTCACCACCCTGCACGGTGATGACGCTGTCTCGTTCGTCGTGCTGATGCAGCCCCGCGGCGATCAGGCCGATCTGCTGCTGAGGGCCATCGACGACGTCGCGATCGGCGAACTGAAGGAAGCCGTCCGCGAGGGCGAGGAGCCGGAGGGCCACGCCGCCAAAGCTCCCGCCGAGCGCGCCCTGGACCACTCGCTCGCCGCGCTGAGAGCCGCCGGCTCCGAGGCTGTGGGCCAGGTCGTCGAGGACCACCCGCTGGACAGACTGAAGGCCGCCGTCGATGAGTCGGACGCCGACGAAGTGATCGTGCTCACCGCACCGCACTATGTGGAGGAGTTCTTCCACCGGGACTGGGCCTCAAGGGCCCGCCACAAGGTCGGCGTACCGGTGCTCAAGCTCTTCGCGCACAGCGAATAGGCTGGACCCTCGCACGTACTCGTGCGCCTCGCTCGCTGATCTTGCTCGTACATCTTGGGGAGAGACACGCATGGCACCCGCCGTCCCTAGCGCCATGGAACGCCCGCACTTCATCGGCATCGGCGGCGCCGGAATGTCGGGCATCGCGAAGATCCTCGCCCAGCGCGGAGCGAAGGTCGCGGGCAGCGACGCCAAGGAGTCTGCGACGGCCGAGGCCCTGCGGGCGCTGGGCGCCACCGTCCACATCGGGCACGCGGCCTCGCACCTCGCGGACGACGCGACCTGCGTGGTCGTCTCCAGCGCCATCCGCCCCGACAACCCGGAGCTGGCGCGCGCCGCCGAGCTGTCCGTCCCGGTCGTCCACCGTTCCGACGCGCTGGCCTCGCTGATGACGGGCCTGCGCTCGATCGCAGTCGCCGGCACGCACGGCAAGACGACCACCACCTCCATGCTGGCCGTGTCCCTGACCGAGCTGGGCCTCGATCCCGCGTACGCCATCGGCGGTGACCTCGCCGGACCGGGGACGAACGCCCGCCACGGCGAGGGCGACATCTTCGTGGCCGAGGCCGACGAGAGCGACCGCAGCTTCCAGAAGTACGACCCCGAGGTCGCGATCGTCCTCAATGTGGAGCTCGACCACCACGCCAACTACGCCTCGATGGACGAGATCTACGACTCCTTCGAGACGTTCGTCGGCAAGGTCGTTCCGGGCGGCACGCTGGTGATCTCCGCCGACCAGCCCGGCGCGGTCGAGCTCACGTCCCGTATCCGCGACCTGTCCACGCTGAAGGTCGTCACGTACGGAGAGTCGCAGACGGCCGACGTACGGGTCCACAAGGTCACCCCGCGCGGCCTCACCAGCGAGGTCACGGTCCTGCTGGGCGACCGCTTCCTGACCTTCACCGTCTCGGTCCCCGGCAACCACTACGCGCACAACGCCGTGGCCGCACTCGCCGCCGGCGTCGCTCTCGGCATTCCGGCGCACAACCTGGCGTCCGCGATCGGCAAGTACACCGGCGTCAAGCGGCGCCTCCAGCTCAAGGGCGAGGCCGCGGGCGTCCAGGTCATCGACTCGTACGCCCACCACCCCACCGAGATGACCGCCGACCTCGAAGCGATGCGCGGCGCGGCGGCGGACGCCCGGCTGCTGGTCGTCTTCCAGCCGCACCTCTTCTCCCGCACCCAGGAACTCGGCACGGAAATGGGCGAGGCTCTCGCACTGGCCGACGCGTCCGTGGTCCTCGACATCTACCCGGCCCGCGAGGACCCGATCCCGGGCATCACCAGCGCCCTGATCATCGACGCGGCGCGCGCGGCGGGCGCGGACGTGACGGCCGTCCACGACAAGGTGACCGTGCCCGACGTGGTCGCGGGAATGGCGAAGCCCGGTGATCTGGTTCTCACCATGGGCGCGGGCGACGTCACGGACCTCGGTCCGGACATCCTGAGGAAGCTCGGCCCGGCCCGCCTGTCGAACTGAGGGAGCCGTTCTCATGTCGTACGACATCGAAAAGCCGGACGAGCAGTGGCGCGCGGAGCTGTCCCCCGCGGAATACCAGGTCCTGCGGAAGGCCGGCACGGAGCCCGCCTTCGTCGGTGAGTACACGGACACCAAGACGGCGGGCGTGTACTCCTGCCGGGCGTGCGGCGCCGAGCTCTTCCGCTCGGACACGAAGTTCGAGTCGCACTGCGGCTGGCCGAGCTTCTACGACCCGAAGGACACGGACGCGGTCGAGCTGATCGAGGACCGCTCGCACGGGATGTCCCGCACGGAGGTGCGGTGCGCGAGGTGCGGGTCGCATCTGGGCCACGTCTTCGAGGGTGAGGGCTATCCGACCCCGACGGACCAGCGGTACTGCATCAACAGCATTTCGCTGCGGCTGACGCCGGACGAGGGCTGAGTCCGCCCAGCGTCAACCGATGCAATTCCGACTGCCGAGGCCCGCTATGACGAGTACCTGGCCGAGGTGCGACGCGTAGGCGAGGGCAGGGGTGCCTGATGAGCCGGCACACCAGCTGGGCCGATGTGAAGCGTCGGGTGCGCGAGGCTCACCCCGAGGTGTCCGACGCCGAGTGGGAGGCCCGCAAGCAGGCCGCCGCACGGCGACCGAGGCATACGTGCTCGGGACGCCAGGCCGGGGAGGCTCACGCGTGGTCGGGGGGACCTTCACACGGAAACCGAGCAACTGCGGCTGCGCGCCTACGAGTTGCTGGGCGCCTCGGCTGTTACGCGCTCGGTGGACGTGGGCTGCGGCAGGCGCCGCGCCGCACGGCCGCCCGACCAACTCGACGGCATCGCCTACAGCGCGGCGCCCGAGGCGAGCCGGACCTCCTCGCCGTGCCGGGCGCGCTCCAGGTCGAAGTCGAAGGCGAAAGCGGCGAGTTGCGCCAGTCGCGGCCGCCGGCGCAGGGCATCGAGGGCATGTTCGGTCATGCGCCCGGACGTTACTTGGGCTGCAGCAGGTCCCACCGGTTGCCGTACAGATCCTCGAAGACCGCGACCGAGCCGTACGTCTCGTGCCGCGGCTCCTCCAGGAAGCGCACGCCCGCCGCCGTCATCCTCGCGTGGTCGGCCGCGAAATCCTCGGTGTGGAGGAAGAAGCCGACCCGGCCGGCCGTCTGCGCGCCCACACTCGCGCGCTGGACCTCGTCCTTGGCGCGGGCCAGCAGCAGCGCGGTGCCGTCGCCCGACCCGCGCGGGCGGACCACCACCCAGCGGCCGCCGTCCCCGCGGTCGGTGTCCTCGATCAGCTCGCAGCCGAGCGCGTCGGTGTAGAAGGCGATTGCCTCGTCGTAGTCGCGGACAACGAGGGTGACCAGGGCGATGTACGACATGTGCTCCACGTTATACGTATGACGATGATCGATCAACGCGATGGAACAATCCGCCCCGGCCCGCGGTGAAGGAACCGGGCGGGGTCGGTACGCTCGGAGCCCTGGCACGCGAGCGAACGAGTGAAGGCGGTTGACGTGGGGTTGTTCCGGCGAGGGCCGAAGCGTGACGGACGCGATGCACCCCGGGACCCCGAGTTCTCCTTCTTCTCGGCCGACGAGGGCACACGCTTCCGCGCCCAGGTGCGGGAAGCCTTCGCCGAATCGGGCCTGGAGGTGACTGTCTACGCGGACGTGGTGTCCGACAGCGCGGGCCGCCAGTTCGGCCTCGCGAACCTCGCCGCCGTCTGCCACAACGACGAACGCGGGCCGCGGGGCTGGCCCGAACTCGTCCGCCAGCACGTAGGGATGGTGCTGCGCACCATGGACGCTCCCTCCGCGCTCGACACTCTGCCGACCGAGCAGATCCGTGCCCAGCTCTACCCTCGCGTCGTCGGCCGTGACGGCTTCAACCCGGAGAACTTCGGCTACGCCCGCAACCTTGCCCCCGGCCTGTACGAGATCATCGCGCTCGACCTCCCGGAGAGCGTCATGATGCTGACCGACGAGGCCCTGGAACCCCTCGGCGACCTCCAGTACCTGCGCGACCAGGCGCTCTACAACCTCAGGGGGCTGCCCCTCGAGGGACACGAGACCGTCAAGGACGCCGAGGGCATGCGCTTCGAAGTGGTCCTCGGCGACTCGTTCTACACCGCCAGCCAGGTCCTGGCGCTGGACAACGTCGTATGGCAGGTCACCGGGCAGCAGCTCACCGCCGACGGCGCGCTGGTGGCCATGCCCTTCCGGCACCAGCTCGCCTTCCACGCCATCCACGATGCCGGCATGATCCCCACCCTCAACGCCATGGCCTCCTTCGCCGCCTCCAGCTACGCCGACACCCCCGGCGCCATCAGCCCGTACGTCTACTGGTGGCGCGACGGCACGCTCACCCAGCTCAGCGACCACGACGAGGACGGCGAGGGCCTGCGGATCGTGGTCGGCGACGAATTCCAGGAACTCCTCGAGCGGCTGGTGGCCAAGGGCCAGGACTGAGCTCGCGCGCCCCACGAGCTGCGGGCAGGATGGCCCCATGTCCACGACGCCCGCGCCCTTCACCGCCGCTGACTACCAGGCCCGGATGGTCCGCGCCGCCGACTCCGCAGCCGACGCGGGGCTCGCCGGAGTGCTCGTCGCGCCCGGCCCCGACCTCACATACCTCACCGGCTACCGGCCCGCGGTCACCGAGCGGCTGACCCTCCTCGTCCTCGCCGCGGGCCAGGACCCGGTCCTCGTCGTCCCCACCCTGGAGGCCCCGGACGCCGAGCGGGCCCCGGGCGCGGCCACGCTGACCCTGCGGGACTGGACCGACGGCAAGGATCCGTACGGCGTCACCGCGCCGCTGCTCGATGTGGACGGTCGTTTCGGCATCAGCGACAACGCCTGGGCGATGCATCTGCTCGGCCTGCAGAAGGAGCTGCCGGGAACCTCGTACGTATCGCTCACCGAAGCGCTGCCGATGCTGCGGGCGGTCAAGGACGAGGCCGAGCTGGAGCGGCTGGCCGCGGCGGGCGCGGCCGCCGACGCGGCGTACGAGGAGATCCTCAAGGTCCGCTTCTCGGGGCGGAAGGAGACGGACGTCGCGGCTGATCTCGGCGCGCTGCTCAAGCACTTCGGCCACTCCCAGGTCGACTTCACCGTCGTCGGCTCCGGGCCGAACGGCGCCAATCCGCACCACGAGGCCGGCGACCGCACCATCGAGCGCGGCGACATGGTCGTCCTCGACTTCGGCGGCCTCAAGCACGGCTACGGCTCCGACACCTCCCGTACCGTCCATGTCGGCGAGCCGGGCCCTGCCGAGCAGCACATCCACGATGTCGTACAGGAGGCGCAGCGGGCCGGGGTCGAGGCCGTAGAACCGGGCGTGGCCTGCCAGGAGATCGACCGCGCCGCCCGCGAGATCATCGACGAGGCCGGGTACGGCGATCTGTTCATCCACCGCACCGGCCACGGCATCGGCGTCACCACGCATGAACCGCCGTACATGATCGAGGGCGAGGGGCGGCCGCTGGTGCCGGGGATGTGCTTCTCGGTGGAGCCGGGGATCTATCTCCCCGGGCGCTTCGGCGTCCGCATCGAGGACATCGTCACGGTCACCGAGGACGGGGGCCGCCGCCTGAACACCACATCGCGCGAGATGGCGATCGTGGAGTAGCCGGCGTACGTGATCGTGCGGTTCGCCGCGGTCTTCGGCTGCTTGACGGAGATCTGGTTGACAGCGATGTCTCGTGCCGAGGCGCCCGCCTCGCGGCGTTCACGTTCGATGGTGAGCACCTGATCGCCGTCCACGGTCAGCTTGCAGGTCGTGATCGCGTCCGGGACCGGGGTGTCCTCCTGCGTGGTGAGGTCCTTGCCGGGCGGCAGGAGCGGCGAGAGGGACTTCTCCGGGACCGAGACTCCGCACAGGGCCTTCGGCACGGCGTACTCCCGCTTCGGATCGTCCGAGCAGCCCGCCGCCGTGACGGCGATCGCGGTCGCGGCGGCGGTGATGCAGACGATGCGCGGCAGACGCCTCCGGCTCGTCATTACTCGCAGGGCAGGGTGCTGCGATAGGACTCGGAGAACGCGTCGAGGAAGCGCTCCATCTTGTCGCCCATCCCCTCCTGCTCGTCGGCCATTTCCAAATCGATGGAGAACCGCTCGGCTTTGTACTTCGAATTCTTGCAGTCGACCACGGTGATGGCGTGCTGGTTTCCGATGGCGAACCGGCCGCTCTGCGTGGACTGTGTGTTGAACACCAGGCTCTTCTCGGCGGCGTCCTTCGCGCTGACTCCGCTTGGCTGCCAGCGGCCTTCGGTCATGAGCTCGATGTTCCCGTCGACGATCAGCGTGCAGAACTGGCGTGGGGACGAACTGTTGGACTCCGACTCGTTGACTTCAAGTTTGTTCCCCCCAGGCAGCAGATCCTTGGTGAGTTCCGGCTTCACGGATGCGCCGCACAGTTTGGCGGGAATCGCATAGTTCTGCTCCTTGCCGTCGGAGCAGCTCGCCAGTGCCAGCAGGGTGAGGGCGCCGACGGCGCCGGCGAGGACTCGCTTGATCATGACCCGTCCCCCGAGCTCTCCATCGCAGCGCCTGCTGTGTGGCCGTCGTCGGCACCGTTCGCCGCCGAGTCCTTGAGGTCGTTGATGGTGTCGAGACTCAAGTCACCGCTGCGTGTGGCGGCCTCCACGGCTGTCCGTGCGGACTCCATGAGAGCTGAACGTCCTTCGTGGTATGAGCGGGTCGCCTCGCCCTCGGCTTGGTTCGCGGAGTCCTGTTCGATGCTCTTCATGATGCTGTCCTGGATGTCCTCGGAGGCCCACCCCACGACATCACCCACAATCGGAACCTTTCCGGCCGTGTTGTCGATGCCGACGCTCAGGATGCGATCAACCCACTTCTGTTTGTCGGCGGCGGCTTCATTGAATTCCTTGTCGGCCGCGGAGTGGTAGTCCAGTACGGCATCTGCTCGCGATTCGCTCATGATGCCCGCGACGATGCCACCGGGGCGGGTGGCGTTTCGCAGCCTTTCGGCGTCCGACACGGTGGACGTGCTGTCTCCATTGACCACGTCGTTCACGACATTCGCTGTGTACGCCTGCTGTGCGCTGGTGATCGAAGCGTAGGCGTCCGGGTCCTGGCCCACCTCGGCGAGGAAGCGGTGTGCGGTGTCCGCCCGGAGATCTGCTGATGCACCGAAAGATGAGAACTGATCTCCATCGGACTTGGCGAAGGCGCTCTGGAAGTCGGCCATGTACTCGGCCGTGATGTCGCCGAGGCTGCCACGCATCGCATAAAGAGGGCCGCTTTCCGTGTCGAGAGCACCATTCTCGTTGTGCCGGATCAGCTCAGGATGCTGACCGAACTTGTCGACGATGGCGTTGACCAGCTCCGCACGCTCCGGTGTGTGACGAATCGCCTCGGCCGTGTCGTCACTGTCGTACGGCCGCCCGGTCGTCGCGGCCTCCAGCGCATGCCCGAGAGCCTCGGGGCCGTACCCCAGTGCCCTCTTGGTCTTGTCCTCGTCGGCGAGGACGTTGGTGTCGTTCGTGTCGATCGTCCACTCGAAGTCCTCTTTGGTGAAGAGGTCGAGGTAGGAGCCGAAGTCCACCTTGCCGTCAGACTTGACCGTGCCGTCCTCGTTGTACGCGGTCGGCGGCTGCGTGAAGAACTTCTCCGAGGACTCCGGGCTGTGGCCCAGGGCCTCCAGGACGCTGTTGAGCGGGTCATTGCCCGTGCCGAGCTTCCCGGAGGGGTTGAAGCCGTAGATGTCCTCGCTGCCCGCGGGCTTGTTCGTCAGGAAGCGCCACGGGTCTTCCTTGTGGAGCTGGGTGACGTGCTCCGCAATGGGGGTGAGGAAGCGCGGGTCGTAGTTCCCGTACCGCAGCAGGCCGCCGAGGACCTGATAGCCGTACGGCTTGCTCCACTGGCCCTTCTCCCACCCGATCTCCTGGGTGCCGAGGCGGCGGAAGTCCGAGCCCCAGCTGGCAGGGAGATGGTGCCTGGTGTCCGGGTCGGTGGCGTTGGCGAGCGCCAGGCCCATGGTGCGCTGGAGGTCCTTGACGCCGTCCAGACGGGTCTGCGTGTGGTCCGTGCCGGTGCCGTTGATGGACATCTCGGCGTAGAACTCGAGCGTCTTCTCCGGGCCGCCGAGGCCCTCGTAGAACTCGGTCGCGAACTCGCCGTCCTTCTCGGTGCCGTTGTAGCGCAGCAGCCGGTTGAGCTCGCCCAGCTCCTGGTCGGACATCTCCTTGCCCTTTTTCGCGAGCTCCAGGGCCCGCTCGACCTGGGCGTCGTTGAGGGATTCGTACGAGCTGTGGCCGGCGTTGTGGGGGTCGCTGCCGTGGCTCTTGCCGAGGGCCCGGGCCACCGAGGCGTCGATCTCGTCCGCGTGGGCCAGGATCCCGTTGATCCGGCCCTCCAGCTCGTTCTTGGCATCGAGCTGATCCTGGGTGCGCTCGTCGGTGTCGCCCCTGATGTGCGGGAAGAAGCAGCGGACCTTGCCATCGCCGATGTCGTCGACGCGGACGCCGAGGCTCCTGGCATCGGTCTCCACCGCCGTCTGCAGTTGCTTCTGCAGCGCGGTGAGCTCCGTGTGGCCGTCCTCGAGGACCTGGAAGATGCTGTTCGCCTCGGTGTGGAGGTCCGCGAACTCCTTCGTCGTCTTCGTGACGAAGCCACGGGTGACCGTGGCGTTGAGACCGGCCCAGCGCGCGTGGTCGGACTTGGCCTTCATGCCATCGCGGGCGTCGTCGGCCAGGGTCTTGAGATCGTCGACCGTCTTCTTCCAGTCGGATACGGCAGTGCCGAGCTTGCCGAAATCGATCTGCAGGAGGTCCGTGTACTCAAAGCTCACCGCGTTCGCTCCGTCTACTTGAACAGCTCGTTGAGCCTGGAAACCGAAATGGCGGAACCAGTACGGGTGTGGACCTCGACGCCGAGCTTGGCGTCGTCCTCGGCGTGCAGCTTCTTGCTGTAGTCCAGGTGGTTGGAGATGTGCGCGCAGGCCTGGAGGACGGACTTGACCTGGGACGTCCAGATCTCGACCGTCGTCTCCAGGGCGCTACCCGTCGCGAAGTTGCGGCTCTTGAGCGCGGCAGCGGCCTGCATGGTCGAGCCGGCGCCCTCCTTGTTCGCGCCGGCGCCCGCGATGTCGGCCTGCTTGCGGAGGCGGTCCTGGAGGATGAAAGCGTCGTGGCCGACCGCGCCGAGGTCGTCCTGCTGGACCACGAGATCGCCGTCGCCGCCTCCGCCGCCGCCCGGGTCGGCGGGGTACTGGTTCAGCTGCATCCGCGTCGATTGCCTGTCGGCCGCCTGACCCTTCAGCTGCTCCCACTCGTCCCACGCCATGCCCGGATCCCTTCCCCCCGTCGCCCCGCCACCGGTTCGGGCGGGAACACTCCGTCAACTTACCAACCCGCCATAATCGTCCCGCCGGATCAAGAGGGTTCACCGGATCTGCACACCGGGGACCAACTGCATACTCAGTTGCCCCGGCTGACGTGCAGGGGCAACGGACCGCTACGCGTCAGTACACTCGGCACCTTTTTCCACCGACTCACACCCGTCTAGCGCGGGTCGTGGTGGTTGTGGCGCGCCAGCATGTCGTACGGATACGGCAGCGGGCGCGCGCTCGCCGTGTCCAGCTTCCCGGTCTGGTCCGCTGTCAGCTCCCAGCCGACCGCGCCCAGATTGTCCGTCAGCTGCTCGGCCGTCCGCGGCCCGATGATGGGCGCGGTTACCGCCGGCCGCTCCGCCAGCCAGCGCAGCGCCACCTGCGACGGCGTACGGCCCGCCTCGTCGGCCACCTCGTGCAGCGCGTCCAGCACTCGCCAGGTGTCCTCGGTGTCCCGCTCGCGCCAGCCCTCGTTCCCCGACCGCTCCTGGAACCGGGCCTCCCGGGAGTCGGCCGGCACGGACTCCATGCCGCGCCGGTACTTGCCGGTCAGCCAGCCGCCGGACAGTGGGCTCCACGGAATGACGCCGACGCCCTCGGCCTCGCACAGCGGCGCCAGCTCCCACTCCAGCTCACGGCGCAGCAGGTTGTAGAGCGGCTGGAGACACACATAGGGCTCCCACCCACTGTGCCGGGCCGTATCGAGGGAGCGCTGCAACTGCGAGGCGGACACATTGCTGGCGCCCACGTAGCGGACCTTGCCGGCCTTCACCAGGGTGTCGAGCGTGGCGAGGGTCTCCTCGATCGGAGTCGTCGGATCCCACACATGCGTCTGGTACAGATCGATGTAGTCCGTGCCGAGACGGCGCAGGCTCGCCTCCACCGCCGCGACGATGTGCTTGCGGCTCAGTCCGCCGTCGTTGGGCGCGTCGCCCATCCGCCCCCACACCTTGGTCGCGACGACCAGGTCGTCGCGCCTGCGCCTCTTGAGCCAGCGGCCCAGGATCTCCTCCGAGCCGCCGCGCCCGTACATGTCGGCGGTGTCGATGAAGGTGCCGCCCGCCTCGGTGAAGGCGTCGAGGACGCTATGTCCGCTCGCGTCGTCGGCGAAGCTCATCGTGCCGAGGCAGAGCTCGCTGACGCGCAGACCTGTCCTGCCCAGATTCCGTTGCCTCATAGCAGCGACAGTAGGAGCTTGAGCGCGCTCGAGGACAAGGGTTTTCAGTCGTCTGCCAGGACGACGCAGGACTCCGGCGGCAGGTGCAACAGGCCATCGGCGCCCGGCGCCTCGACCGGCTCCCAGGCCGCCAGTACCCGGCCGCCGCCGCCCAGCGGGATCGCGGCCGGATCCTTGGCGAGATTGACCGCGACCCGCAGATCGCCGCGCCGGAAGGCCAGCCAGCGCGCCTGTTCGTCGTACGCCACCTTCACCGCGGCCAGATCGGGGTCGGCCAGGTCGGACTGCGTACGGCGCAGCGCGATCAGTTCGCGGTGCCAGGCCAGCAGCCGGGCGTGCGGCTCCCGCTCCCGCTCGGCCCGGTCCAGACAGGAGTGCTCCCTGGTCAGCGGAGACTGCGGGTCGGGGATCTGTTCGGCCGCCCAGCCGTGCGCCGCGAACTCCCGCCGCCTGCCGACCCGTACGGCATCGGCGAGCTCAGGGTCGGTGTGGTCGGTGAAGAACTGCCAGGGCGTGCGGGCACCCCACTCCTCGCCCATGAAAAGCATCGGCGTGAAGGGCCCGGTCAGCACCAGCGCGGCCGCGCACGCCAGCAGCCCGGGGGAGAGGGTGGCCGAGAGCCGGTCGCCCAGCGCCCGGTTGCCGATCTGGTCGTGCGTCTGCGCATAGCCGAGGAAGCGAAGTGCGGGGGTGCTTGTCACATCGACCGGACGGCCGTGCGTACGGCCGCGGAAGGACGAGTACGTGCCGTCGTGGAAGAAGACGCGGGTGAGGGTCTTGGCGAGGGCCGCGAGGGGGGCGGCGGCGAAGTCGGCGTAGTAGCCCTGGGACTCGCCGGTCAGCATGGTGTGCAGGGCGTGGTGGAAGTCGTCGTTCCACTGCGCGTGCAGACCGAGGCCGCCCGCCTCGATCGGACTCGTCGTCCGCGGGTCGCACAGATCCGACTCGGCGATCAGGAACAGCGGCCGTCCGATCTCGCCGGAGATCTCGTCGACCGCGGTCGAGAGTTCCTCCAGGAAGGTCAGCGCTCGGCTGTCGGCGAGGGCGTGTACCGCGTCCAGACGCAGCCCGTCCAGACGGTGGTCGAGCAGCCAGGCCAGCGCGCTGCCCAGCAGATACGCACGCACCTCGTCCGAGCCCGGGGCGTCGAGGTTGACGGCCGAACCCCACGGAGTGTGGTGGGTGTCGGTGAAGTACGGGCCGAAGGCGGGCAGATAGTTCCCGGACGGGCCGAGGTGGTTGTGGACCACGTCCAGTACCACCCCGAGGCCGTGCCCGTGCGCCGTGTCGACAAAGCGCTTGAGCGCCTCGGGGCCGCCATACGGCTCGTGCACAGCCCACGGCGACACGCCCTCGTAGCCCCAGCCGTGCACCCCGGGGAAGGGGCACAGTGGCATCAGCTCGACATGGGTGATTCCCAACTCGGCCAGCTCGCCCAGCCGTTCGGCCGCCGCGTCCAGGGTGCCCTCGCGGGTGTACGTGCCGATGTGCATCTCGTACAGCACCGCGCCGCCGAGCCCACGCCCCGCCCACGCGTGCCGCCACTCGTACGCACCCTGGTCGACCACCGCGCTCGGCCCGTCCGGCCCTTCCGGCTGGCGCCGCGAGCGCGGATCGGGCAGCACGGGACCGCCGTCCAGCGCGAAGCCGTACCGCGCGCCGTCGCCCGCGTCGGCCTCCGCGTGCCACCAGCCCGCACGCCCCTCGGCGCGCACCATCGAGCGCTCCTCGCCCTCCAGCCACAGCGCCACCCGGTCCTTGGCCTGCGGCGCCCACACCTCGAACAGCACTGGCGGTCCCCTCGTCGTCTCTGCCGACCTCCATCCTGGCAAGATCGGGGTCTAGAGGCGGTGACGTTGGGGCTTTAAGGTCACGAACCATGTCGCTGCCGCCGCTGCCCGAGTTCCCGCCCGGCTTCCTCTGGGGCGCGTCCGCCTCCGCCTTCCAGACCGAGGGGGCAGCCGACACCGACGGCAAGGGCCCCTCCGGATGGGACGCCTTCGCCGCCCAGGGCCGGATCAAGGACGGCGCCGACGCCTCGCGCGGCACCGGCTTCCACGCCCGCTACCGCGAGGACGTAGCCCTGCTCGCCGGGCTCGGCGCGGACGCCTTCCGCTTCTCGGTCAGCTGGCCGCGCGTCGTCCCCGGCGGCACCGGACAGGTGAGCGCCGCCGGGCTCGACTTCTACGACCGGCTCGTCGACGAACTGTGCGCCCACGGCATCACGCCCGCGCCCACCCTCTACCACTGGGACACCCCGCTCCCGCTGGACGAGGCGGGCGGCTGGCTCAATCGCGACACGGCGGCCCGGTTCGCCGAGTACGCGTCCGTGGTCGCCGAACGGCTCACCGACCGCGTACCGATGTGGATCACCATCAACGAGCCGGCCGAGGTCACCCTGCTCGGCTACGCCCTCGGTGAGCACGCGCCCGGCAAGCAGCTCCTCTTCGACGCGCTGCCGGCAGCCCACCACCAGCTGCTCGCCCACGGCCTCGCCGTCCAGGCACTGCGCGCGGCGGGCGTGGCGAACATCGGCATCGCAGTCTCCCACTCGCCCGTGCGGACCGCGGGGACGAGCGAGGAGGACCGATTCGGCGCGGAGCTGTACGACACGATCACCAACTGGATGTTCGCCGACCCGATCCTTACCGGCCGTTACCCCGACGAGAACTTCGCCGCCCTGATGCCGGGACCGGTCGCCGACGATCTCGCCGTCATCTCCGCTCCCCTCGACTGGTACGGAGTGAACTACTACCACCCGATGCTCGTCGGCGCCCCTTCGAACGACGCCCTCGGGGACTTCGCGGGCGTCGGCATGCCCGCCGAACTCCCCTTCGGGGTACGGGACATCGAGAGCGACGAGCGCACCGACTTCGGCTGGCCGGTCGTCCCCGACGGGCTCCGCGAGCTGCTCGTGCAGCTGAAGGACCGGTTCGGCGACGGCCTGCCGCCGCTGTACATCACCGAGAACGGCTGCTCGTACGACGGCCTTGACGACCCTCGTCGTATCGCCTTCCTCGACGCCCATCTGCGCTCGCTGCACGAGGCGATCGGCGCGGGAGTCGACGTACGCGGCTATTTCACCTGGTCGCTCACCGACAACATCGAGTGGGTCGAAGGCGCGTCCCAGCGCTTCGGTCTTGTCCACGTCGACTACGAGACGCTCAAGCGCACGCCGAAGGCCTCGTATGCCTGGTACCGGGACGCCATCGCCGCCCAGCGCTCAGCGCCGGAGAAGTGAACTCGCGGCACTGAGCGGATCTTCCAGATGAGCACCCCGCCGAGGACCGTCACCACCGTAGAGGTCGGATACAGCCCGGCGTACACGACGGTCAGCGGATATCCACCCGCCGCCGACGCGGATCCGTGGCTCGAAGTGCAGCTCTTCCGTCGTCATGGGCGGCTCGCCGTCAGCTCGGGGGTGTCCGGAGCTTTCTGACACCCCCGAGCTTGCTCAACGCTGCGAACCGGGAAGGAAGTGGATCCGCTCCTGGACCACCGGATGCCCGGCCTTGGCGAAGTTCGCGGCCATCGGGACGTTGCCCTGATCGGTCGCGCCCGCGATGAACTCCGTGCCCTGCTCCGCCAGGAAGTTGGTGCACTCCACGAGCAGGTCGTACGCATAGCCGTTGCCGCGCTGCTCCGGCACGACACCGATGAAGCCGACGCACGGTCCCGATGGGTTGTGCGCCGGGACCTGGATGCCGACCAGATCACCGGCCGGCGTGTACGCCAGCTGCAACCACTCGCGCGGCGACGGGCACCAGTGGAAGAAGTCCAGCTCCTCCTGCGCGGCCTGGTCCAGGCCTCCCTCGGCGATGGCGAGCAGCGCGTGCGCGTCGAGCGTCGCGGAGTGGACTCGGCGCAGGACGTCGAGGATCACTGCGTCATCGGGCTCCGGCCGGAACTCGAGCCGCCCGGGCCGCTCGGGCAGCCCGCACTCCGGCGTCCAGCGGTACTGGTACCGCTCCACCAGGACCTTCATTCCCGCCGCCGTCGCGGCCCGGATCCTGGCCTCACCGGCCGCCAGGGCGGCCGGGTCATCGCGCCAGCCGGCGGGCAGGATCAGTACGTACTCGACCTGGAACGGGGAGGTGCGCAGCAGCTCGGCGCCTGCCTCCTCCTCGCCTTCGGCGACGTCGAACCAGTTGACGTTGATGGGGGATTCGTCATTGGGGCCGCCCCACCAGGCGGCCCGCGCGACGGGCTTGCCTTCGCGCAGCGCGACCCGCTTCCAGCCGGGCCGGTGCGTGGAACGGGCCAGCGCGCGGCCCACGCCGAGCGGGTCGGGCAGGGCGTCGAAGAGATGTGCGTCGCTCTCGGTGAGCGCGCGGATGACCAGTTCGGTCATGGGAGAAGCCTCCGGGAAGATGTGCGGCATGCGCTCCCGGTCAGACAGCGAACGCGCGGTGGACGGGGCGGGAGCGCGGGAGTTGTGTGGTCTGCACTGCTCTCGCCTCCTTCCGTCGGTCCGTGGCGTCGCGATGACGCTAGACGGCTGGATGGGGAGGCGTCCAGCGCTTTTCCGTCCCCGAGGGATGATCGGCTGCGGCCGGGCAGTAGCGGCCGCCCAACGGAACGAAAGCTTCCGCGCAGGTCAGCAATGTCGCGACAACGTTCGGGAAAGCCGCTTCATCTGGACACCCCGGGGTCTTCGGCCCGACAATCTCGTATGTGACGTCCTCCTACGAGTTCCACACGTATCCCGCTCGGCTCTCGGATGCCGAGCGCGACCGTGTCCTCGGTGTGCTCAGAGAGGGCGCGGTCCAGGGCAAGTTGTCGCACGACACCTTCATGCGGCGGATGGAACTCGCCCTGGTCGCCCGCCGTCCCGACGAACTTCAGGCGCTCACCGCCGACCTCGGCAGCGAGAGCCGCTGGTCGCGGCGGCTGTACGCCGCGGTGGGCCGCGTATCGGCCTTCTCCGTACGGCTGCGCAGGGCCTGGCAGGCCGAGAAGCTGCCACCGCTGCTGCTGCCCGAACCCGGCCCGTACCCCCTGCGGATAGGCCGTGACCCGGCCAACGGACTGCGGCTGAGCCATGACACGGTCTCGCGACTGCACGCGGAACTGAGCATGCAGGGCAGCCTGTGGATCCTGCGCGACCTCGGCTCGACGAACGGCACCACTGTCAACGGGCAGCGGGTCACCGGCTCGGTCGTCGTGCACGACGGGGACATGGTGGGCTTTGGCCGGATGAGTTTCCGGCTCACCGCGCGCTGATCCTCCCCGAAGAACACGCGCAGCAGCACAAGCGTGACCCCGATATGGCGGACCAAGGTGACCAAGGGGCCCGGCAGTCGGGCCGCCGGCCTGGCCATGGCCTTCAGACTGATCCAGTCCGCACAGACCCGCCGGCGCGCGGTCAACGCAGCCCACCAGGTCGCCCTCGTCCGCGCCGGCGCCCGCTTCGAGGCCGGACGACTCGTCGAGCGATCCGACGCGGTGGCCTGAGCGCCAGGACTGAAGCGTGGGACGGTCTCCCCGGCCCCGGCGTGTCCGCGGCGCGGCCGCGGTGGCGGGGCTCGACCAGGTCAGTCGGACGTCTGACGCAGGACCATACCGGAGCTTCCGCCAGTCTCCTTTTGTACTGGGTGGTGGAGCTCATGCCGCCGCGCGGCCCAGCAGCGCCACCGGGCGGTCCGCGAACAGTTCGGCCAGCAGCACAGGCCCGCTTCCGAACTCCCGTTCCGGGGCCAGCAGATCAGCCCAACGGCCCTCCGGCAGCGTCAGCTCCGTACCCGCCCAGCCGCCCGTCTGAGCCAGTCGCAGCGACAGCCGGGTGACCGCCGTGACCACTTCGCCCGTACGGCAGAACGCCACGCAGTGGCCGGCCGCGGGACCGCTCGCGGTCAGCGGTGTGTACGTCCCCGACTCGCCGAAGACCTCCGGCCGCTCCCGCCGCAGCCGGAGCGCCGCCTGCGTGACCGCCGTCTTCTCGTCCGGCGGGCCCTGGCGGAAGGGCCCCCGGTTGTCCGGGTCCACCAGGGCCAAGTACTGGCGCTCCGTGCCCTGGTACACGTCAGGCACCCCCGGCATCGTCAACTGCACCAGCGTCGCCCCCAGCGCGTTGGCGCGTACATACGGATCCAGCTCGCGGGTGAAGAGCGCCACCGAGTACAGCGGCGGCCCCGCCGGACCCGCGCCCACGAACGCGGTGACCGCCCGCTCGTACGCCGGATCCGGCTCCGTCCAGCTGGTGTGCAGCCCGGCTTCCCGCACCGCCTTCAGCAGCGCCGTCCCAAGCCTGTCCTGGTAGGGGATGCCGAAGCCGACCGCGGTCTGCCAGGCCACCCACGCCAGGTGCGCATCGGGTGCGTGCCCGCCCTCGAGACGGGCCGCCTCCTCCGTGATCCGCGCCAGGAAGTCCGCCCACTTGTCCGGGCATTGGGACAGAACGGCGATCCGGGCCCGTACATCCGCGCTGCGCTTGGTGTCGTGCGTGGTCAGCACGGTGCCGGTGGCGGGCCAGTCGCGCGCGAGCCGTGCGCAGTACGCATGGAAGTCCTCCGGATCCACCGCCGGCCGCCCCGGATCCCCGCCCACTTCGTTCGCCGAGATCAGCGGCGCGTAGCGGTAGAACGCCGTGTCCTCAACGGACTTGGCGCGCAGCGCGGCCGACGTCTGGGCGAAGCGCGCACGGAACGCGGCATGGTCGGGCCCCTCGCCGAGCCGCCCGAGCGCCAGGTCCCGCACCACGTCGACGGCCGCGGCCTCCTCGGCCACCGCGAAAGCCCCCTTCGCCGCGGCCGCCGCCCCCACCGGCAGTGCCTCCTCGCCACCGATGCGGTAGGGGCGGTAGAAGGGCACCCGCACCAGCAGCTCGCGGACCGCCGCCCGCAGCGCCCATGGGGCGTGGTCGCGCAGCGCGGGGTCCGCCGCGCACACCCGCTCCGCCAGGCGGGTCAGCGCCGCGGTCTCGGCGGCCAGCTCATGCGTGACCACCCTGTACGCGGCGCGGCGCGCCGTCGCCTCCCAGTAGCCGCCACGGTCCCCCGCCGGTCCCGTGAACTCCCGGTACTGACCGACGAGTTCGGCCGCGCCCGCCGGATCGGTGAACAGCCCGTCGACCTGCCGCAGCGCGTCGTACCCCGTCGTCCCCGCCACCGGCCAGCCGGCCGGCAGCCGCTCGTCCCCGGTGAGGATCTTCTCGACGACCGTCCAGCACGCCCCGCCCGTCGCCTTGTCGAGCCGCCGCAGATACGCCTCGGGGTCGGCGAGCCCGTCCGGGTGGTCGATGCGCAGGCCCTCGACGACCCCGTCCCGCACCAGCTCGATGATCTTGCCGTGGGTGGCGTCGAAGACCTCCGGGTCCTCCACCCGTACCCCGATCAGATCCGAAATGGTGAAGAACCGCCGGTAGTTGAGCTCGGTACGGGCAAGCCGCCACCAGCCCAGCCGGTACCACTGCGCGTCCAGCAGCTCGGGCAGCGGCAGTTTCGAGGTGGACTCGCGCAGCGGGAAGCGCTGCTCGCCGTAGTGCAGCACGTCCCCCTCGACCCGCATCGCGCCCAGCTCGTCCCCGATCCGCCCCGCGAGCACCGGCAGCAGCACCTTCCCGCCGCCCGCCTCCCAGTCGATGTCGAACCAGCGGGCGTACGGCGACAGGGGACCCTCGCGCAGCACCTCCCACAGGGCCCGGTTGTGCCGCGGCACCGCCGCCATATGGTTCGGGACGATGTCCAGGACGAGTCCGATGCCGTGCTCGCGCGCCGTACGGGACAGCTCCCGCAGGCCCGCTTCGCCGCCGAGCTCCTCCCGCACCCGCGCGGGGTCGACGACGTCGTAGCCGTGTGTCGACCCGGGGACCGCCTCGAGCACCGGCGACAGATGCAGATGCGAGACGCCGAGCTCGGCGAGGTACGGCACGGCTTCCGCGGCCGCCGAGAACGGGAAGTCGGGCTGGATCTGCAGCCGGTACGTGGCGGTGGGCGTCATGCGAACGTACGTACCCACCTTGAGCGCTTCTGTGACATCGGCCCACGCGCCGGTATCGGCCGATCGGGCTACGTCCGCCCCGCTGCCCCGCGTGGTCCGCACCTACCGTGAAGCATCGGCTCTCACCGGCCCGGTGCTTCACGTCGCCTCCTTCCTCGGCCGGCTGCCCATCGCGAGGTGCCAGGTCGGCAGTGCGCTCCGTGCCGACCACCCGACTGGCCGAGTCCATGGCCTCCCTGACGGGCACCGTCGCGGAGAGTCCGGCAGCCCACGACGCCGAGCTCAGCCGGCCCTTGCCGCGGCGGCTATGCGGGCCGCCGCAGCACCGTCAGGCTCCGCCCCACCAGCCGCACCCGCTCCCCGGCAGCCACCTTCGGGCCCTCGCCCGGCGGGACCCCCTCCTTGCGTGCCGTGTCCACGACCACCTGCCACTGCCTTCCGTGGTTCACCGGCACCGCGAAGTCCAGATCCTCGGCACTCGCGTTGAACATCAGCAGGAACGAGTCGTCGGCGATCCGCTCACCCCGCGGCCCCGGCTCCGAGATCGCGTGGCCGTTCAGGAACACCGACAGTGCCTTTGCATGCACCGCCTGCCAGTCCCGCTGGACCATCTCCTCGCCCTCGGGGGTGAACCACGCGATGTCCGACAGCTCGTCGTGCGTCCCCTCCACCGGCCGCCCGTGGAAGAACCTGCGCCGCCGGAACACCGGATGGTCCCGCCGCAGCCACACCATCGCCCGGGTGAAGGCCAGCAGTGTGCCGTCCTGGTCCGTGCCGGCCTCCGGCCAGCGCACCCAGGAAACCTCGTTGTCCTGGCAGTACGCGTTGTTGTTGCCGCCCTGCGTACGCGCGAACTCGTCGCCGTGGCTGAGCATCGGCACACCCTGCGAGAGCATCAGCGTCGCGATGAAGTTGCGCATCTGCCGCTCGCGCAGATCGAGTACCTCGGGGTCGTTCGTATCGCCCTCGGCCCCGCAGTTCCACGACCGGTTATGGCTTTCGCCGTCGCGGTTGCCCTCGCCGTTCGCCTCGTTGCGCTTCTCGTTGTACGAGACCAGATCGTGCAGGGTGAACCCGTCGTGGCAGGTGGTGAAGTTGATGGAGGCCAGCGGCCGCCGCCCGTCGTCCTGGTAGAGATCGGACGAGCCGGTCAGCCGGGAGGCGAACTCCGCCAGCGTCCGCGGCTCGCCCCGCCACAGGTCCCGTACACAGTCCCGGTACATGCCGTTCCACTCGGTCCACAGCGGCGGGAAGTTCCCCACCTGATAGCCGCCCTCGCCCACGTCCCACGGCTCGGCGATCAGCTTCACCTGGCTGACCACCGGATCCTGCTGCACCAGGTCGAAGAACGACGACAGCCGGTCCACCTCGTGGAACTGCCGGGCCAGCGTCGCCGCGAGGTCGAAGCGGAAACCGTCGACATGCATCTCGGTCACCCAGTAGCGCAGCGAGTCCATGATCAGCTGAAGCACATGGGGGCTGCGCATCAGCAGCGAGTTTCCGGTCCCCGTCGTGTCGGTGTAGTAGCGCGGATCGTCGGACAGCCGGTAGTACGAGGCGTTGTCCAGGCCCCGGAAGGAGAGGGTGGGGCCGAGGTGGTTGCCCTCCGCCGTGTGGTTGTAGACGACGTCGAGGATGACCTCGATGCCCGCCTGGTGCAGCGCCCGCACCGCCTGCTTGAACTCCAGCACCTGCTCGCCCCGGTCGCCCCAGGAGGCGTAGGCGTTGTGCGGCGCGAAGAACCCGATGGTGTTGTAGCCCCAGTAGTTGTTCAGCTTCGAGTCCACCAGCCGGTGGTCGTTGACGAACTGGTGCACCGGCATCAATTCGAGCGTCGTGACGCCCAGTTCCGTCAGATGCGAGATCACCGCGGGATGCGCGAGCCCGGCGTACGTACCACGCAGCTCCTGCGGCAGCTCCGGATGCAGCATCGTGAGACCCTTCACATGGGCCTCGTAGATCACCGTCCGGTGGTAGTCGATACGCGGCGGCCGGTCGTCGCCCCAGTCGAAGTACGGGTTGACCACGACCGATGTCATCGTGTGCGGCGCCGAGTCGAGGTCGTTGCGGGAGTCCGGCTTGCCGAAGTGGTAGCCGTACACGGTCTCGCCCCAGTCGATGCTGCCGCTGATCGCACGTGCGTACGGATCGAGGAGTAGTTTCGCGGAGTTGCAGCGCTGCCCGCGCTCGGGCGCGTACGGACCGTGGACCCGAAATCCGTACCGCTGACCCGGCATCACGCCCGGCAGATACGCGTGCCGTACGAACGCGTCGGTCTCGCGGAGCTCCACCGCGGTCTCCGAGCCGTCGTCGTGCAACAGACACAGCTCAATGCGTCGGGCGGCTTCGGAGTACACCGCGAAGTTGGTGCCGGCGCCGTCGTACGTGGCACCGAGGGGATACGCCTGTCCCGGCCAGACCTGCATAGATATGACTCTTCCACTTCTGTTCCGGGTGCTGGGGGGCACTTGGCCCAGATCCTTCCCGAAAGTATCGCGGGTGAGGGGCCCCTACGGCGGTGGACGACGCGGTCAACATCGGGTTCCTTGTGTCGCCCCTGGACGCAACCGCTATGAATCCGCTCACTACGGCAGATGTCGCCTGGCAGAACGGCCGGATTGGACACGGGAGTTGGGAAAGTACAGTGCCGATCCGGCTGCACCGTGTCCCGCAGGCGGAGTAGTCTTCCTTGATCTTTGAAGGGGCTGGGAAGGCGGTGCGCGGGTGAGCTCGGGAGGGCTGGAGCTACCCCCCGGTGACGCAGGTCACGAGGGGGACTCCACCGACGTCCCGCCCGGAGCGGTCTCCCTCGCCAGACCTATGGAGATCGGGGCGGAACTGGACTGGGGCGCGGACGCCTGGAGCGAAGTGCGTACGCGCGCCCAGCGTGCCGGGCGGGCCTACATCTGGCTGAACCTGGTGGAGCAGCGGCTGCGGGCCGTGGTGGCCGCCGTGCTGCGCCCCATCTACGAACCCGTACACGGCGACGACTGGGTGGTGGCTGCGGCGGGGCCCGCCGGGCAGGAGTGGGTGCAGCGCGCGGTCGCGGTGCGGGAGGTCTCCCGCCGCAAGGGGTATCTCCTCGATCCGGCGGACGACAATGTCCTGTCCTTCCTCACCCTTCCTCAGCTGCGCGAACTGATGGTTCAGCACTGGCCCTGCTTCGAGCCGTACTTCGACGACCGGCGCGACGTCGAGCTGGCGCTGGACGAGCTGGAGGTCGCGCGCAACGTCGTCTCCCGCAACCGGGCGCTGAACGAGGCGGTCCTCGCCCAGGCCGAGCGCGCCTCCGCCCGTCTGCTGGAGATACTCGACAGTGGTGCGGGTGTCCCCTCCGCCGACCGCCTGCCGGTCGACGCGGTCGAGGAACTTGTCGGCGACCGCTACGCGGACGTGGTCTCCGTCCACCCCGACCGGGTCCGGCTCCAGCGCCAGCTCCCGGCCGAAGACCTCTTCGGCGGCGCGCGCCGCCTCGACGCGATCGGCATAGGCCTGAACCTCCTGGTCCAGAACTTCTCCGGACGCCGCCTGGTCCGGCTGGCCGAATCGGGCTGCCGGGTCCGCCTTGTCTTCCTGAACCCGGCGAGCAGTGCGGTCAGGCGCCGGGAGCGCGAACTGGGCCTCAAGAAGGGAGAGTTGAGCCGCACGGTGGAGATGAACATCCTCCATATGCGCCGCGTACGCTCCCGTCTGCGCGACCCGGGAGCGTTCGAGATCCAGGTCTTCGACGAGACCCCCCGTTTCACGGCCTACCTGGTCGACGGCGACGGTCCGGACGGTCTGGCCGTCGTGCAGTCGTATCTGCGCAGCGCGCGGGGCATGGAGGCGCCGGTGCTGGTGCTGCGGGGCGGCGGGCGCGCGGTCGTGCGTGCGGGGCACGACAGTGAGAACGGACTCTTCCAGACATACCGTGAGGAGTTCGAGTCCGTATGGGCGGACTCACGTCCCGTCTCCTGAGTTGTCAGTGGCGCGTGGCAGGGTGAGTACCCACTGGGGGAAAGCACCACGCACCACGAAGGAGGGCCACGATGGCTTGGCACGGGGAACCGCTGGTCGGCAGGGAGAGCGGAGCTCTCTTGCGTCATTTCCCAGCGAGCGGCCGGTTGATGGCCGGTCCCGGAACAGGCGGCCGGTGATGAGCTGGGCCGGCGAGCCGATGGCCGCATTCGACCTTGAGACCACGGGCACCGACATCGAGACCGATCGCATCGTCACCGCGGCACTCGTCAGGCTGGAGCCGGATGGGCACCTCTCGGAGGAACGGACCTGGTTGCTTGACCCGGGAGTGGTGATTCCTGAGCAGGCTGCGGCGATCCACGGCATCTCTACGAATCGTGCCCGCAAGGACGGCGCCTCGGCTGCTCCCGCGATCGAAGAGATCACGCAGGCCGTTGCTGAGGTTCTCCGCTCCGGGACGCCGCTGGTGGTGATGAACGCGCGTTACGACCTGTCCCTTCTGGACCGGGAGGGCCGACGGTACAAGATCAAGCCGCTCTCGGAGCGGCTGGGTGCAACGCCTTCGCCAGTCATTGATCCCCTGGTGCTGGACAAGCATGCGGATCAGTACCGGAGGGGGAGGCGCACTCTTCAAGCGCTGTGTGCCCACTACGGGGTGCCGCTCGATGATGCGCATGACGCGCGAGCCGACGCGGTAGCCGCGGCCCATACCGCGCGTCGAATGGGCGAGAAGCACCAGTCCATAGGTTCTGTGCCGCTGGCGGATCTGCATGAACTTCAAGTCCGGGCGGCAGCTGAGCAGTCTGCCTCGCTGCAGAGATACTTGCGGCGCACGTCGAACCCGACTGCGTATATCGAGCCTGCGTGGCCCGTCATCCCGCACAGGGGCTGACAGCAGGCCGCCGGGCGTCAGGCGTCAGACTCGGCCTCGACGGAACTTTCCTCCTGCGCCGCGAGAGCATTCGCCAAGCCGAGGTGGCCGGCGTTCCGCCGACCCTGACGACAGGGTCGGAGATTCATCCGCAGGGAACTGGTGCGGACGACGGGCTGAGCCGGGGTCAGAACGCGTACCAGCGGACCCCGCGCGCGTCCTGGCGCAGGGAGGCGACCCGGCGGGCGAACTCCTCGCGCGCCTTCGGGTTTGTTGGGGCGTGCTGCGCCACCCACGCGCAGCTCGCCGTTTCGCGGGCGCCGCGCAGGACGTCGCAGCCTTCCCACTCGCGCACGTCCCAGCCGTACTCCGCGGTGAAGGACTCGTACGCGTCGGGCGCGAGGCCGTACCGGTCGAGGGTCAGGGCCATGACCACCAGGTCGTGTTCGCGCAGGTCCCCCGAGAACGTCTCCAGGTCCACCAGGACCGGGCCGTCCGGGCCCACATGGACGTTGCGCGGGAGCGCGTCGCCGTGGATCGGGCCGGGGGGCAGGTAGGGGGTGAGCGCGGACGCCGCCGCGGCGAATCCGGCCCGGCGCTCGCGCAAGTACGCCGCGTCCGCCGGGTCGATCGCGTCGCCCGCCAGTCGCAGCCAGCGCTCGATGCCGCCGAGCAACTCCCGCCGCGGAAGCGTGAACGACGGCGAGGGCAGCGCATGGATCTGGCGCAGCAGCCGCGCCAGATCCGCGGGCTCCGCCGGGCGCACCGAAGCCGGCAGCCGGTGCCACACCGTCACCGGGTGGCCCTCCACCAGGCGCGCCTTCGGCTCAGCCGGCCGGACCGCGGGCACGCCCGCCTCCGACAGCCATGCCCCGACGGCCAGTTCGCGTTCCGCCCGCGCCAGCAGCTCCGCGTCCCGGCCGATCTTGACGACCACATCGCCCGCCCCGAACACCGCGTTCTCGCCAAGCGCCAGCAGCGTCGCATCGGCGGGGAGCCCCGCGGCCGTCAGTATCTCGCGCGCCCGTGTCTCGTCCATGGGGGCAAAGTCTCGCATCCATGCAAGCTGCCTTGACGAACCGACGGGCCGTCAGCACGATGACGGGGGCCGCCGGGGCGGCCGGACCAGGTCGAGCCGCCCGAAGGAGTCGAATCCGTGACATTGGCGAGCGCAGCGCCGCGGCCCGGAGAGCCGGGACCCAGCAGGCCACGGTCCGGGAGGCCGCGGCCCGGCAAGCCGCGGCCCGTCAGGCACCTGGACCACGGGGCCTGGTTCCTGGTGCTGCCTGCCCTGATACCGATCCTGGTGCTCAGCGTCGGGCCGCTGCTCTACGGCGTCGCGCTGGCCTTCACCGATTCCCAGGCCGGCCGCACCGAGCCCACCGAGTGGATCGGCACGCTCAACTTCCAGGACCTTATCCACGACACGCTCTTCTGGGACTCGTTCCGCATCGGCCTGCTCTGGGCCGTCGGCGTGAGTGTTCCGCAGTTCGTGCTCGCCCTCGGCCTCGCCCTGCTGCTCAACCAGAACCTCCGCTTCCGCTGGCTGACGCGCGCCCTCGCGATCATTCCCTGGGCCATGCCCGAGGTCGTCGTCGCCATCATGTGGCGGCTCGTCTACAACCCCGACGCGGGCATCCTCAACGAGACCATCCGCGACCTGGGCCTCGGAGACGGCCGGGACTGGCTGACCGGCCTCGCCACCGCCCTGCCCGCCGTGATCGTCGTCGGCATCTGGGCCGGCATGCCGCAGACCACCGTCGCGCTCCTCGCCGGGCTCCAGAACACCCCGTACGAACTCCATGAAGCCGCGGCCCTCGACGGCGCGGGCGCCTGGCGCCGGTTCCGCACAGTCACCTGGCCCGCCCTCAAGCCCGTCGCTCTCGCCATCACCGCGCTCAACTTCATCTGGAACTTCAACTCCTTCGCCCTGGTGTACGTGCTCACCAACGGCGGCCCCGGCGGACGCACCCGCCTCCCCATGCTCTTCGCCTACGAAGAGGCATTCCGCTACGGCCAGTTCGGGTACGCCGCCGCGATGGGCTGCGTCATGGTCGCGGTGATCTCGGTGATGCTCGCCCTCTATCTCGTAGGACGGCTCAAGGGAGGCGATGAGAAGTGACGGCACTGCGCACCAGCAGGTCCGGCCGCGCCGGCCAGTACCTCGCGCTCCTGTGCTACCTCGTTTTCCTCGCGTTCCCTTTCCTGTGGCTGATCTCCACCGCCTTCAAGCCGCCGCGCGAACTGGGCTCCCTGCACCCCACCTGGATCCCCGAGGACCCGACCCTCGACAACTTCCGGCAGGCCTTCGACGAACAGCCCCTCCTCCAGGCCGCCGCCAACAGCCTGATCGCGGCGCTCGCCGCAGCCCTGATCGCCGTGGTGATCGCCACGCCCATGGCGTACGTCATGGCCCGGCACCGCAGCAGGCTCTCCACCGCCGCCACCGGCTGGGTGGTGGTCAGCCAGGCGTTCCCGTTCGTCCTGGTGATCATTCCGCTGTTCCTGATCCTGAAGAACCTGCATCTGATCAACACCCTGTTCGGACTGATCATGGTGTACGTCGTGTGGGCGCTGCCGTTCGCGCTCTGGATGCTGGTCGGATACGTACGGGCCGTGCCGCGCGAGCTGGAGGAGGCCGCGGCCGTCGACGGCGCGGGCAGGCTCCGCACGCTCGTCTCGGTCACCGCTCCGCTGCTCGCGCCCGGGATCGTCGCCACCGCGCTGTTCGCCTTCATCACCGCATGGAACGAGTTCTTCTTCGCGCTCGTCCTGCTCAAGACCCCGGAGAAGCAGACCTTGCCGGTCGTCCTCACACACTTCCTTGGCGCGGAAGGCGTCGCCGACCTGGGCCCGCTCGCCGCGGCCGCGTTCCTCGCGACGATCCCCTCGCTCGTCATCTTCGCGATCATCCAGAAGCGGATCACCGGCGGAATGCTGGCAGGGGCGGTGAAGTCGTGATGCGCGTACGACTGCTGACGGCGGTCACCGCCGCCCTCGCGCTGCTGCTGACCGGCTGCACGGACGGCGACGGCTCCGGCGCCGACGGGAAGATCACGCTCCGTTTCCAGTCCCTGGCCTGGCAGAAGGAGTCCGTCGACGCCAACAAGGAGCTGGTGAAGGAGTGGAACGCGAGCCACCCCGACGTCCAGGTCCAGTACGTCCAGGGCAGCTGGGACAGCGTCCATGACCAGCTGCTGACCTCCTTCGAGGGCGGCGAGGCGCCGGACATCGTCCATGACGCCTCCGACGATCTCGCAGACTTCGCGTACGGCGGCTATCTCGCCGATCTGAGCGGGCTGCTGCCCGAGCGACTCAAGTCCGACATCCCACAACGGAGTTGGGAGACGACGACATTCGGCAAGGGGATCTACGGCGTTCCCTTCCTGCAGGAGCCGCGCGTCCTGATCGCCAACAAGAAGATCCTCGATTCCTCCGGGATCCGCGTCCCGACCGCCCGGCATCCCTGGAGCTGGGAGGAGTTCAGGCAGGTCACAAAGGCTCTGACCGAGAAGATGGGACCGGGGAAGTACGGCGTGGCCTGGCCGCTCAAGGAGCCGGTCTCTCTCACCCTCAACCTGGGTCTGTCGGCCGGCGGTCAGCTCTTCCACCGCGGCGACGACGGCAAGGTCACGATCAGATTCACGGACGGCGACGCGGTGGTGCCAGGCACCGTCCACGACCAGGTCAACGCCGACAGGAGCGCGTCACGCAGCACCCTCGGCATGGGCGGTTCGGACACCCTGCCCGGCTTCTTCGGCGGCAAGTACGCGATGGTCCCGCTCGGCTTCTCGTACCGGCAGCAGATCGTGCAGCAGGCGCCCAAGGGCTTCGAATGGACGGTGCTGCCCGCCCCGGCCGGACCCGGTGGCCCGGCCCAGGGAGTAAGCCCGCAGACCCTCTCGGTCGCCGAGGACAGTCCGTACAAGAAGGAGGCGGCGCAGTTCATCGACTTCATGCTGGGGCCGCAGAACATGGTGCGGCTGGCGAAGGGTGACTGGATGCTGCCGACGGGTACGCAGGCACTGGCCGACCCGTCGCTGCACACCGGGAAGGACGGCTGGGCCACCGGCGCGGCGCTCGCGCGGGATCTGCGGTCTGCGCCCGCGCAGTCGGTGCGAGGCTATCCGGAGTGGAAGGACAAGGTGGCGACGCCGGCGCTGCAGGAGTACTACAGCGGCGCGATCGACGCCGATGAGCTGGAGAAACGGCTGGTGAAGGACGGGAATCCGGTGCTGGCTCGCTATCAGCGCTAGGCGTTCGCGCCGGGAGCGCGCTCCCGGCCGGCCCGGCGGGCCACGGCGTCACCCGCACTCTGGCCCGCGACGAGGGTGCGCAGGAATTCCGGCACCCCGTCCAGGTCGTGCCACCACTGAGTGAATTAGGTTGCACGAGACGTATCGTCTCGCTTACGGTTGCGGTATGACGGAACCCCAGCGTGCCCATATCGCCATGTTCTCCATCGCCGCCCCCGGGCATGTGAACCCCAGCATCGAGGTCATCCGGGAGCTCGTCGCCCGCGGGCACCGCGTCAGTTACGCGATCCCCGCGTCCTACGCCGACAAGATCGCCGCGACCGGCGCCGAGCCGGTGATCTACACCTCCACGCTCCCCACGGAGGAGGAGCCGGAGCTGTGGGGCACGGAACTGATCGACAACATCGAGCCGTTCCTGAACGACGCGATCCAAGTGCTGCCGCAGCTGGCGGCGGCATTCGAGGGGGACGAGCCGGATCTGGTCATCCATGACATCACCTCGTACCCGGCGATCGTCCTCGCCCACCGGTGGGGCGTGCCCGCGATCTCGCTCTCGCCGAACCTCGTCGCCTGGGAGGGGTACGAGGAGGAGGTGGCCGAGCCGATGTTCGCGGAGCTGAAGGCCTCCGAGCGGGGCCAGGCGTACTACGCGCGCTTTGGCGCCTGGCTCGCCGAGAACGGCATCGACACCCATCCCGACCCCTTCGTCGGCCGCCCCCCGCGGTCGATCGTGCTGATCCCGAAGGCGTTCCAGCCGCACGCCGACCGGGTCGACGATTCCGTCTACTCCTTCGTCGGCGCCTGCCAGGGCGACCGCGAGGAGCAGGGGGAGTGGCAGCGGCCGGCCGGTGCGGACAAGGTGCTGCTGATCTCGCTCGGCTCGACCTTCACCAAGCAACCCGCCTTCTACCGCGAGTGCGTGAAGGCTTTCGGCGATCTGCCGGGCTGGCATGTGGTGCTGCAGATCGGCCGGTACGTCGACGCGTCGGAGCTGGGTGAGGTTCCGGCCAATGTCGAGGTGCACCGATGGGTGCCGCAACTGGCGATCCTGCGCCAGGCGGACGCCTTCATCACCCATGCGGGCGCGGGCGGCAGCCAGGAGGGCCTGGCGACGGCCACCCCGATGGTCGCGGTCCCGCAGGCGGTCGACCAGTTCGGCAACGCCGACATGCTCGTCGGCCTGGGCGTGGCCTGCCGGCTCGACTCCAAGACGGCGACGGCGGATGAGATCAGGGAAGCGGTGCTGGGTCTGACGGGCGATCCCGAAGTGGCCCGGAAGCTGAAGGAGATCGGCCTTCAGATGGCCTCAGAGGGCGGCACGATGCGTGCGGCTGACTTGATCGAGGCGGAGCTCGGCGACCGGCACGGCTGACGTTACTGCTTTGGCCGCAACGCCGGACGGGCTGATCTACCTGCCTGCCCTCAGCGTCGGACGGGCTTGAATTTGCCGACCGTCTCCCGGCATTCAGCCGTCCGGAGCCGACCCGGTACGCCCCCCGGGCGTGTCCTCAATCTCTCCGAGACTTCGTCCGGGGGACTCCCAACGGGCTGAATCTCAGCCCGTTGGGCGATTGAGGACTGCAGGTCCCCCCATGCCCGTCAGGGACATAGGGGGCGGCCCTGGGGCGGAGCCCCGGCCAGAGGCCCGATCCCCGTGCGTAGTCGCGAACAGGAACAGCGGCAGCCAGGCGATGATCGCGCCCACGCCCTCCGCGCCGAACACCGAGGCGCACCCCAGCCATGCGGGAAGACTGCCGTCAGGATGCCGTAAGCAGCACTTCGCCTCCGGCGTCACCTTCGCCGTCGCGGCCGGCAACGAGTCCACCGACGCCGGTCAGGGCTCCCCGGCGCGCGTCAAGGAAGCCATCACCGTGGCCTCCTCGACCAAGGACGACGCGCAGTCGGAGTTCTCCAACTTCGGACAGATCGTCGACATCTACGCCCCGGGCTCGGACATCACCTCGGCGTGGAACGACAGCGACGAGGGTACGAAGACCATCTCCGGCACCTCCATGGCGACGCCGCACGTCGTCGGCGCCGCGGCGGTCTACCTCGGCGCCCACCAGGACGCCACCCCGGAGCAGGTGACCACGGCGCTGACCGGCGGCGCCACGGCCGACAAGATCACAAATCCCAGCGAGGGAACGCCCAACAAGCTGCTGAAGGTCGTCGAGTAACCGACGCTCTCCATCGCTGAGCCGGCGGTCGCCGTGCCCTCCCCCACGGGGTGCGGCGGCCGTCCTATGGTGTGCCCATGACCACGAGGTATGCGGCACTCCTGCGCGGAATCAACGTGGGCGGGCACAAGAAGGTGCCGATGGCCGACCTCCGCGAACTGCTCACGGAACTGGGCCACAGCGACGTCGCCACATATCTGCAGAGCGGCAACGCCGTCTTGACCAGCGACTCGGACGACGAGAAGGCCATCCGTGCCGCGCTGGAACGGGCCATCGAGAAGCGCTTCGGCTTCGGCGTCGACTGCCTGGTGCGCAGCGGTCCGTATCTGAATGCGGTGGCCGAGGCGTGCCCCTTTCCCGCCGCATCGCTGGAGGGCAAGCAACTGCACGTCATCTATTTCTCGGAGCCGGTCGGCCCCCAGCGGCTCGCGTCGATCGACGCGGCGGCGTATCTGCCGGAGGAGTTCCGGCTCGGTGACCGGGCGCTGTATCTGTACGCGCCGGACGGGCTCGGCCGCTCCAAACTTGCCGCAGCGCTCGGAAAGCCGAGCCTGTTCAGGGGCACCGTCGCCACCAGCCGCAACTGGAACACCGTCGTCAAACTCGTGGAGCTGACGCGTGGCTGACCCTACGGAAGCAGTCAACGCCGCCATGGAAGGGGAACTCCGCCTCCTCGACCCGGCAGGGGGATCCTCGCCGGAGCGGCTCGCGGAACTGCTTCATCCGGACTACCAGGAGTTCGGCACATCGGGCCGGCTCTGGGCCGGGACTCGATCATCGCCGCCCTCACGGCGCGGGACGCGCCCACGCCGCGGCCGGTCACCACCACGCGGAAGCAGGGCGTGCAGCTCGCCCCCCGACGTGGTGCATCTGACCTTCGACACCGAATCGGGCACGCACCGCGCTCACGCAGTTCGCTGTGGCGGCTGACCGGCGACGGCTGGCTGCTCTACTTTCACCAGGGCACGCCGTTCAGTGACGACCGGAGTGCCGGCGACGCCGGCTGACGGCCGATCACCGACGGCCGATCACCGACGGCCGATCACCGACGGCCGATCACCGACGGCCGATCACCGACGGCCGATCACCGACGGCCGATCACCGAAGGGCGGCGAGATCCTGCTCCGAGAGCCGGATCGCGGCCGCGTCCAAGTTCTCCTCCAGATGCGCGAGCGAGCCGGTCCCCGGCGTCGGGCACAGCACCGGGGAACGGTGCAGCAGCCAGGCCAGCGCGATCTGCCCCCTGCTCGCGCCATGCCGAGCGGCGACCGCGTCGAGCGCCGCCGCGGCCTCGCCCGCCAGCGCCCCGTTGGCGAGCGGAAACCACGGCAGGAACGCCAGGCCGTGCGCTTCGCACACCTCAAGCACCGCCTCCGACTCGCGGTCGATCAGATTGAAGCGGTTCTGCACCGAGGCGATCGAGTCGGTCTCGGCAAGGCGCAGCGCCTCCTTCAGCTGCTCGACGGTCACGGTGTCCAGACCGATGTGCCGGATCTTGCCCTCGCGCCTCAACTCGCCCAGCGCACCAAGCTGTTCGGCAAGCGGTACCTCGGGATCCAGCCGGTGCAGCTGATACAGACCGATCGTCTCCGTACGCAGCCGACGCAGACTCGCCTCGCACATCGCGCGCAGCTGCTCGGGCCGCCCCGCGATGTGCCAGGCGCTGTCGCTCGTACGCACCACCCCGCCTTTCGTCGCGACGACCAGGTCCGCGGGGTACGGGTGCAGCGCCTCGGCGACGAGCTCCTCCGCGAGACCCGGGCCGTAGTTGTCGGCGGTGTCGATGAGCGTGACACCCCGCTCGGCCGCCCGCCGCAGCACGGCGACGGCGTCCGCACGCTCGCCGCGCGGCCCCCAGTAGCCGGGACCGGTCAGCTGGGCAGTTCCGTAACCGAGTCTTCGCAGTGCCGGCTCCCCGCCGAGCCGGAGATTGTCCGCGATCATGGCTGGACGGTATCCGACTGTGCGAGTCTCGTACGCGGACCCCCCGGCCGGCCGTCGCGTTTGTTCAAGACCCGGCCCCGCGCCCGTCCCTAGGGTGCCGGGCATGGATATGGACAGCGTGTACCCCTGCCTGACCGAGTGCGCGAGCGAAGCCGCCCGCATTGCCCGTGGCGTCAGTGCCGACCAGCTCTCCGCGCCGACGCCCTGCAAGGAGTGGGACGTCCGCGGACTCGTCAGCCATCTCCTCCTGTACACCTCCCACGGCCTCGAACACCGCGCGCTGCGCAAGCAACTCCCCGACGAGCTCACCAGTCGCGACTTCACCGCCGACGCCGACTGGGCCGAGCAGTACGCGGCCCAGCTGGACCGTGCCGTCGCCGCCTGGTCCGACCCGGCCGTCTGGGAGGGCGAGGTGGACCTGGGCTTCACCTCGATGCCCGCACCCGAGATCGCCTCGCTGATCACCAAGGAACTGGCCGTCCACGGTTGGGATCTGGCCCGCGCGACCGGGCAGCAGTACCGGGTCTCCCACGACGCAACGGCGCTGGTCCTGACCGTCGTCGAGGAGCACGCCGAGGTCTACCGCCAGTACGGCGGCTTCACCGATCCCGTACCGCTGCCGGACTCGGCCCCTGCCTTCGAGCGCGCCTTGGCCGGCTCCGGCCGCGACCCGCGCTGGAGGGCCTAGGCCACGCTCAGCCCGCCGCCGCGACCCGCTCCTCGATCCGCGCCTCGTCGAGGCGCCGCAGCAGCAGTCGCGCCAACTCCGGTGCCGCGCCGAGGACATCAGCGATGACGTCCGCCTCGCGCGCCCCAGCGGCGATACGGTCCGGGAGGCGGCCGGGAGCGATGACGTACGGAGCCACCGCCACCCGGCACACGCCCTCGGCCCGCAGTTCCCGCACCGCGTCCTCGGTGCGGGGAAGGGATGCGGAGGCGAACGCAGGCCGCACGGCGCACCAACCGGTGTGCCGCAGCTCCCGCGCAATTTCAGCGATCACTGCGATCGCCTCCGGGTCTGTGGAGCCCGCCGAGGCAAGCACCAGGCCTGTCGAGCGCTTCACGGACGGGTCGAGCCCCGCCTCGTACAGCCGTCGCTCCAGGGCGGACAGCAGCAGCGGCGACGGGCCGAGGACCTCGGCCTGGCGGATCCGCAGGCGCGGCAGACGCGCCTGCGCCTCGTGCAGTACGGCGGGGATGTCGGCCTTGGCGTGGAAGGCGCGGGTCAGCAGCAGCGGCAGCGCGACCACATCCTCGACGCCCTCGGCGGCCAGCCGCTCCAGCACCCGCGGTACGGCAGGGGCGTTGAAGTCCAGGAAGCCCGTCTCCACGCGCAGCCCCGGCCGCAGCGACCTGGCGCGCTCCACCAGGGCGTGCACGGTCGCCGCATGCCGCGGGTCGCGGCTGCCGTGGGCGATGACGAGGAGGACAGGGCTGCGCATGACGGTGCTCAGTTCCTGACGAGGAGACCGCGGGTGCGCAGCATCCACCGCTCCATCGGGCTGAAGATCAGCAGGTCGATGGCGATGCCGACGATCAGGATGAGGATGATGGCGAGGAGTACGCCGGGCATGTCGGCGTTGTTGCGCCCGTTCTCCAGCAACTGGCCGAGCCCCAGGCCCAGATCGGGCGAGGACGCGATGATCTCGGCGGCCATCAGTGAGCGCCAGGAGAACGCCCAGCCCTGCTTGAGGCCCGCCAGATAGCCGGGCAGCGCGGCCGGCATGACCACGTGCCAGATGCCCCGGAACCCGGTGGCGCCCAGGGTCCGGCCCGCCCGCAGGAACAGCGGCGGCACCTGGTCCACTCCGGAGACCAGCCCGTTGGCGATCGAGGGGACCGCGCCGAGCAGGATCACCGCGTACATCATCTTGTCGTTGAGGCCGAGCCAGAGCACCGCCGGAGCCACCCAGGCGACCGAGGGCAGCGACTGGAGGCCGGAGAGGATCGGTCCGATCGCCGCACGGACGAACTTCACCCGGGCGACGAGCAGTCCGAGCGGGGTGCCGATGGCGAGTGCCAGCAGAAAGCCGAACAGGCCACGCGAGACGCTGGTCCAGACGACGTCGAGCAGAGTGCCCTGAGCCCACTGCTCGGCCAGGCTGTCCCACACCGCGGACGGGGCGGGCAGCTTGTAGTCCTCGGTGACCTTCGCCCAGACCAGCACCTGCCAGACGACGAGCACGAGGGCCACGGCCAGGATGGGCGGCAGGACCTTCTGCACCAGCACCTGGCGCACCGGGGTGCGACTGACCTGTACGGCGTCCAGGGCGTCCAGGCCGGCTTCGAGGCCGGCGAGGTCATCGGCCTTCGTGGCTGCCTTTGCGACGTTGTCGCGAACCTCAGTGCTGGCCATGGCGGCGGATCTCCCCACGCAGTTGTTCAGTGATCTCGACGGACAGCTCCGCGACGTCGGCGTCCTCAATACGGCGCGGCTGCGGGATGTCCACGGTCCACTCGTGCGCGATCCGGCCCGGCCTGGAGGACAGCAGCACCACACGCTCGGCGAGCCGCACGGCCTCGCGGACGTTGTGGGTGACGAACAGGACCGAGACGTTCGTCTCGCGCCAGATCCGCGTCAGCTCTTCGTGCAGGACGTCCCGGGTGATGGCGTCGAGCGCGGCGAACGGCTCGTCCATCAGCAGCAGGTTGCTGTCCTGAGCCAGCGCACGGGCCAGCGCCACGCGCTGGCGCATGCCGCCGGAGAGCTCGTGCACCCGCTTGCCGTACGCGCCCTGGAGCCGTACCAGCTCAAGGAGGCGCTCCGCCTCCGCGCGCCGCTCGGACTTGGCGACGCCGCGCAGCCGCAGCGCCAGTTCGATGTTCTTGCCCGCGGTCAGCCACGGGAAGAGGGCGTGCTCCTGGAACATCAGGGAGGGCCGCCCGCCCGGGGTCTCGATGGACCCCGCGGTCGGGCGGTCAAGCCCCGCGACCAGGTTGAGCAAGGTCGACTTACCGCACCCCGATGCCCCCAGGAGGGTGACGAACTCGCCCGGCGCGACATCAAGGGTGATGTCGTCCAGCACAAGCTGCCGCCCGGACGGACCGCTGAAGGACTTCGAGACATGCTCGATTCGGGCGGCGTGCGTCACCGCTGCACGGTCGTCGGCCTGGGCCTTGTCCTTGGTGAGGGTGGTAGCCATGGTCGTCACCTCCTGGGAACGTGGGCGGGTGGACTACTTGACGCCGAGACCGGCGTCGGCGACCTCGGGCTGCCCTGCGGCCTTGAGCACCTTGTTGAGGAGCGTCAGGTCGTAGATCCCATTCAGGTCGGGCTTCTGCAGCAGACCGGACGCGACCGAGTGCTGCGCCTGCGCGTTCAGCGTGGCGGCCAGCGGGTCATTGGTGATCTGGATGCTCGGCCAGGCCAGGTCGATGACCTCGGCGGGCAGCTCCTTGCCGGTCTCTTCCTTGAGGGCGGCGTTGGCCGAGGCCTTCGCCTCGTCCGGGTTGGCGTTGATCCACTCGTTGGTCTTCACGGTGCCGCGCAGGACGGCCTCGACGACGTCCGGGTGCTCCTTGAGGAAGCTCTGCTTCACGATGATGTTCGTGATCACGAACATCTTGTCGGGCCACAGGGTGGACTCGTCGAGCAGAACCTTCGCGCCCTCGGAGACCAGCTTGGACGCGGTCGGCTCCGGCACCCAGGCGCCGTCGATGGCGCCGGACTTGTAGGCGTCCGGGGTCACCTTGTTGTCCGTGCGAACGACGGAGACGTCGCCCTTGCCGCTCTGGGCGTCGACCTTCCAGCCCTTCTCGGAGATCCAGTTGAGGAAGGCGACATCCTGGGTGTTGCCGAGCTGCGGGGTGGCGATCTTCTTGCCCTTGACGTCGTCCAGGGTCTTGATCTTGTCCGGGTTGACGACGAGCTTCACACCACCCGATGCGGAGCCGGAGATGATCCGCAGGTTCTGGCCCTTGGCCTTCGTGTAGCCGTTGATGGCGGGGGAGGGGCCGATGAAGCCGATGTCGATGCTGCCCCCATTGAGCGCCTCGATCTCGGAGGGACCGGCGTTGAACGCCTGGGGGGCCACCTTGGTACCGCCCAGCTCCTTCGCGATGAGGCCTTCCTGGAGGCCCACCAGAGCGGTGGCGTGCGTGAGGTTCGGGAAGTAGCCGATCTTCACGGTGTCGGCGGAGAGCTTCTTACCGCCGGCGGCGACGTTGGCCTTCGTGCCGTTGTCCTTCTTGGCCGCGGAGCCGTAGCCGCAAGAGGCGAGCGCGCCGATCAGCAGCGGCAGGGCGGCGGCCGCGGCGAGGCTGCGGCGCAGGGTGGTACGGGTGGGAGGCACGGGAGGGTTTCCTCTCGGAGGCCCGGTTCTTACGTCACTTCGGACGCGGCCGGGAAGTCGGCAGGTCTTCGTTTGTGCAGGGTGCGGGGGGCGCGGGCGCGCAGGCAGTGCGCGTACGTCATCGCCCACATCGCGCCACCCCGCCGGTTCCCGCGCCGAGGGCGCCGCTGCCGACGCGGCCGCCCTCCTTCGCGAACGTCGCGTAGTAGTCGATGGTCATCAGAAGTCCCACCCGTCCTGACCGGCGTCGGTCGCCTGTACGGCCTCGGCGGTCGCGGTGAACGAGTCGCCCGCCATGCCGGCCGCGAGCGTGGTGCCGTCCGCGGGGTCGATCAGCAGGAAGGACCCGGTGCGGCGGGAGTCGGCGTACGAGTCGAGCGCGAGCGGCTCGGCGGTACGGATCTTGACCCGGCCGATGTCATTGGCGACCAGCTGCCCGGGGTTCGGGTGCTGGGACAGGTCGTCGAGGGTCAGCCGGGACGGGATCTCCTTGACGATCGCCTTGACCGTGCGGGTGGTGTGCTTGAGCAGCACCCGCTGGCCGACGGCGAGCGGCTGGTCGGCGACATGGCAGACGGTCGCCTCGACGTCCTGCGTGGTCGCGGGCGCGTCGCCGCTCGGCACGATCAGGTCGCCCCGCGAGATGTCGATGTCGTCCTCGAGCAGGAGGGTGACGGACTGCGGGGTCCAGGCGATGTCCACCGACTCGCCGAGCAGGTCGATCCCGGCGATCTTCGACGTGTGGCCCGCCGGCAGGACGGTCACCTGCTCGCCGACCCGGAACGTGCCCGCGGCGATCTGGCCCGCGTAGCCCCGGTAGTCGGGGTGCTCGGCGGTCTGCGGACGGATCACGTACTGCACCGGCAGCCGGGCGTGACAGCTCGTCAGATCGTGGCTGACCGGGACCGTCTCCAGGTGCTCCAGCACGGTCGGGCCGCCGTACCAGTCCATGTTCGCGGACGGCTCCACCACATTGTCACCGGCCAGCGCCGAGATCGGGATCGCGGTGATCTCAGGGACGCCCAGGGAGGCGGCGTACGCGGTGAACTCCTCGGCGATCGCGGCGAAGACGGGCTCGGCGTAGCCGACGAGGTCCATCTTGTTGACGGCGAGGACGACATGAGGGACGCGCAGCAGAGCGGCGACCGCGGCATGGCGGCGGGTCTGCTCGACCACGCCGTTACGGGCGTCGACCAGCACGACGGCCAGCTCGGCCGTGGACGCGCCGGTCACCATGTTGCGGGTGTACTGCACATGGCCCGGGGTGTCGGCGAGGATGAACCGCCTGCGCGGGGTGGCGAAGTAGCGGTACGCGACATCGATGGTGATGCCCTGCTCCCGCTCGGCCCGCAGACCGTCGGTGAGCAGCGCCAGGTCCGGGGCCTCCTGGCCACGCGAGCGGGAGGCGTGCTCGACGGCCTCCAACTGGTCGGTGAGGACCGACTTGGAGTCGTGCAGCAGCCGCCCGACGAGGGTGGACTTGCCGTCGTCGACGGACCCGGCAGTGGCGAAACGCAGCAGGGTGGTGGCTGAGATCCCGGCGAGTTGCTCGGTCGAGGTGGTCATGGCTAGAAGTACCCTTCGCGCTTGCGGTCTTCCATCGCGGCCTCGGACATCTTGTCGTCGGCGCGGGTCGCGCCCCGCTCGGTGAGCCGGGATGCGGCGATCTCGGTGATCACGGCGTCCAGCGTGGTGGCGTCGGAGTCGACGGCGCCGGTGCAGGACATGTCGCCGACGGTGCGGTAGCGCACCAGCCGCGTCTCGACGCTCTCGGACTCCTTCGGGCCGCCCCACTCACCGGCGGTCAGCCACATGCCGGAGCGCTGGAAGACCTCACGCTCGTGCGCGAAGTAGATCTCGGGCAGCTCGATCTTCTCGAGCTTGATGTACTGCCAGACGTCCAGTTCGGTCCAGTTGGACAGCGGGAAGACACGCACATGCTCGCCGGGCGCGTGGCGGCCGTTGTAGAGCTGCCACAGCTCGGGTCGCTGCCGGCGCGGGTCCCACTGTGAGAACTCGTCCCGCAGCGAGAACACCCGCTCCTTGGCGCGGGCTTTCTCCTCGTCCCGGCGGCCACCGCCGAACACCGCGTCGAAACGGTGCTCCTGGATGGCCTCGGTCAGCGGCACGGTCTGCAGCGGGTTACGCGTCCCGTCGGGGCGATCGCGGAGCACCCCACGGTCGATGTAGTCCTGTACGGAGGCGACATGCAGGCGCAGCCCGTGCTCGGCGACGGTGCGGTCGCGGTACTCGAGGACCTCGGGGAAGTTGTGCCCGGTGTCCACGTGCAGCAGCGTGAAGGGGACCGCGGCCGGCGCGAACGCCTTCAGCGCCAGATGCAGCATGACGATCGAGTCCTTGCCGCCCGAGAAGAGGATCACCGGCCGCTCGAACTCGCCCGCCACCTCGCGGAAGATGTGCACCGCCTCGGACTCCAGCGCGTCCAGGTGCGACAGGGCGTACGGGCTGTCAGTGCCCTCGTGAACAGTGGCGGCGGTCGTCATGCCAGGCCCCTCTCGGTGAGCAGCGCGTGAAGTGCCGCCGCGGACTCCTGCACGGTCTGGGTGTGCGACTCGATCCGCAGATCCGGACTCTGCGGCTCCTCGTACGGGTCGTCGACGCCGGTGAGACCACTGATCTCGCCGGCCGCCTGCTTGGCGTACAGACCCTTCACATCGCGTACGGAGCACACCTCCACCGGAGTGGCGACATGCACCTCCAGATACGCGGTGCCCTCGGCCTGGTGGCGCTTGCGGACGGACTCGCGGCTGTCCTCGTACGGAGCGATCACCGGCACCAGCGCCTTGATGCCGTTGGACGCGAGGAGTTCGGCGACGAAACCGATCCGCTGGACGTTGGTGTGACGGTCCTCGCGAGTGAAGCCGAGGCCGGCCGAGAGGAATTCGCGGATCTCGTCGCCGTCGAGCACCTCCGTCCGGTGGCCGTCGGCGCGCAGCCGGTCGGCCAGCTCGTAGGCGATGGTGGTCTTGCCCGCGCTCGGCAGACCGGTGAGCCAGATGGTGGCCCCAGTCACGTGCTTCTCCCGCTGCTTCTCGTCGTTGTTCATCAGCCGTGCAGCCCGCATTCGGTCTTTCCCCGGCCGGCCCAGCGGCCGGCGCGCGCGTCCTCGCCCTCCAGCACCCGGCGGGTGCAGGGCGCGCAGCCAACGGAGGCGTAACCGTCCATCAGCAGCGGGTTGGTGAGGACGCCGTGCTCGGCGACGTACGCGTCCACGTCGTCCTGTGTCCAGCGGGCGATCGGCGAGATCTTGACCTTCTGCCGCTTCTCGTCCCAGCCGACGACCGGAGTGTTCGCCCGGGTCGGGGACTCGTCGCGGCGCAGGCCCGTCGCCCACGCGTCGTACTCGGTCAGGCCCTCTTCGAGTGGTTTGACCTTGCGCAGCGCGCAGCACAGGTCGGGGTCGCGGTCGTGCAGCCTGGGGCCGTACTCGGCGTCCTGCTCGGCCACGGTCTGCCGCGGGGTGAGCGTGATGACGTTGACGTCCATCACCGCGTCCACGGCGTCCCGGGTCCCGATCGTCTCGGGGAAGTGGTAGCCCGTGTCGAGGAAGACGACGTCAACGCCCGGGAAGGCACGGGAGGCGAGGTGGGCCACCACCGCGTCCTCCATCGAGGACGTGACGCAGAAGCGCGGCCCGAAGGTGTCGGCCGCCCACTTCAGAATGTCCAGCGCGGAGGCCTCTTCGAGGTCCCGCCCGGCCTGCTCCGCGAGATCTTTGAGATTGGTCTGAACCGTCGTCATATCTCGTCCCCTCCACCGTTGGTGCGCCGAAACCCACTGGCCAGCAGCCCGAGGAACTTCAACTGGAAGGCCCGATTGCATGCCGCGCATTCCCACGCGCCGTGGCCCTGCTCGTTCGGACGCAGGTCCTCGTCGCCGCAGTACGGGCAGTAGAAGGGGGCAGCCCTCTCACTCATGACAGCGCCTCCTCGGACGCGCGCGCTGCCCAGGTCGCGAAGCGCTCGCCGTCCTCGCGCTCCTCCTGGAAGCGCCGCAGAACGCGCTCGACGTAGTCCGGGAGCTCGTCCGAGGTGACCTTCAGGCCGCGCACCTTGCGGCCGAACCCGGCCTCCAGGCCGAGCGCGCCGCCCAGGTGTACCTGGAAGCCCTCGACCTGGTTGCCCGCGGCGTCGCGGACCAACTGGCCCTTGAGACCGATGTCCGCGACCTGGATACGGGCGCAGGCGTTCGGGCAGCCGTTGATGTTGATGGTGATCGGCTCGTCGAACTCGGGCATGCGGCTTTCGAGTTCGTCGATCAGCGAGGAACCGCGGGCCTTGGTCTCGACGAATGCCAGCTTGCAGAACTGGATGCCGGTGCAGGACATCGTGCCGCGCCGGAACGGCGACGGGTTGACCCTCAGGTCCAGCGCCTCAAGACCGGCCACCAGCGACTCGACCTGCGACTCCTCGACATCGAGCACGATCATCTTCTGCTCGACCGTAGTGCGCAGCCGGCCCGAGCCGTGCGCGTCCGCCACCTCGGCGATCTTGGTGAGCGTGGCGCCGTCGACCCGGCCGACGCGCGGCGCGAACCCGACGTAGAAAAGTCCGTCCTTCTGCCGGTGCACACCGATGTGGTCGCGCCACTGCTGTACGGGCTGCGTCGGGGCGGGCCCGTCGATCAGCTTGCGCTTGAGGTACTCGTCCTCGAGGATCTGGCGGAACTTCTCCACGCCCCAGTCGGCGACCAGGAACTTCAGGCGGGCGCGGGTGCGCAGCCTGCGGTAGCCGTAGTCGCGGAAGATCGAGATGACGCCCTCGTAGACGTCCGGGACCTCGTCCAGCGGGACCCAGGCGCCGAGCCGCTGGCCGATCTTGGGGTTGGTGGAGAGGCCGCCGCCGACCCACACGTCGAAGCCGGGGCCGTGCTCGGGGTGGTTCACGCCGACGAAGGAGATGTCGTTGATCTCGTGCGCCACGTCGAGCAGCGGCGAACCGGAGAGCGCCGACTTGAACTTGCGCGGCAGGTTCGAGAAGTCCTTGTTGCCGATGATCCGACGGTGGATCTCGTCGATGGCGGGAGTGCCGTCGATGATCTCGTCGGCGGCGATACCGGCGACCGGCGAGCCGAGGATCACACGCGGGGTGTCGCCGCAGGCCTCGGTCGTGGACAGGCCGACGGCCTCAAGACGGTTCCAGATCTCCGGGACGTCCTCGATGCGGATCCAGTGGAGCTGGATGTTCTGCCGGTCCGTGATGTCGGCGGTGCCGCGCGCGAACTCCTGGGAGATCTCGCCGATGACGCGCAGCTGTTCCGTGGTCAGCCGACCGCCGTCGATGCGGACGCGCAGCATGAAGTACTTGTCGTCAAGCTCCTCCGGCTCGAGGATGCCGGTCTTGCTGCCGTCGAGCCCGGGCTTGCGCTGGGTGTAGAGCCCCCACCAGCGCATCCGGCCGCGCAGGTCGGCGCCGTCGATCGAGTCGAAGCCGCGGTGGGCGTAGATCGTCTCAATGCGTGTCCGCACATTGAGACCGTCGTCGTCCTTCTTGGTCTGCTCGTTGGCGTTCAGCGGGGTCAGATGGCCAGCGGCCCACTGGCCTTCGCCGCGGTGGCGTCCGGCCTTGCGGCGGGGCTCGGCGGGGGCGGGCTTTTCAGGGGTGGCGGCCATGGCGATATGTCCTTCGAGACTGCAGGAGGGCGGCTCTGAGCTGCACACTCGCGCGGGGGCGCGGCAGTGCGCAGGAGGTTCTAAGGGGTGCGGAATGCTCGGCTGTGCTGGTCTTTCAGCAGACCGGACACATGGCGCTGGACATGCGGCCGAGGTCGACGTGCCGCCGACTCACCAAGGCAATTCCAGCTCGAGACATGACGGAAGCGTGGCACGGCGATCCGACGACAGTCCACCGATGTCCAGGATGTGGACAACACCGTCCCGCATCGCGAGACGGTGTGTTGCCCGTCACTCAGCTGTGAGTGCCGGGCCAGGGACCGGGGGTGGCCGTTTCGGGCTCCTCGCCGACCGAGGTGTCGAAGAGAGCGAAGCCACGCCGCAGATAGTTGTCCATGGCGTGCGGGCCGTCCTTGGAGCAGGTGTGCAGCCAGACCCGCTTCGTCGGAGTCAGCCTCGGCCACCGCTCCGCCAGGTCCCAGGCCCTGGCGACCGCGTACGACAGGAGATGGCCACCGATCCGCCGGCCCCGGAACGACGGGATCAGGCCGAAGTAGACGATCTCGACCGAGCCGCCGTCCTGCGCCTGAAGCTCCGCATAGCCGGCCGGGGTGCCCTTCTCGTACGCCACCCAGGTCTCGGTCCCCGGCCTGGCGAGCAGCTCCTCCCACTGTGCGTACGTCATGCCGAGCCGGTCGTTCCATTGGACGTCACCGCCGACAGCCGTGTACAGAAAGCGGCTGAACTCCGGGGACGGCACCTCGGCGTGGACGATCCGCACATCCCCTTCGGGCGTGGCGGCCGGCCGCAGATCCGCGGGCGAGGTCTGTTCCAGGGACCAGGTGGTCACGGTGATGCTCATGCCCGCCAGGGAATCACGACGCCCTGATGAGGCCAAAGTCGCGTCCGCGGATCATTGGGGATCGCGGTGGGCGCCGCGCACGGCCGGGGCCGTGGAGTGCGGCAGCAGCTCGGCCGACTGCTCCGGCCGCACCAGCTCCACCTCGATGTCCTCGGCGAAGCGGTACGGGCGGTGTGCGAGAACCGGCGCCAGATGCCGCCGCAGCCGCGACATCTCGGCCCGTACCGTCCCCGTCCGCGTGCCGTCCCCGAAGATGTCCTGCGCCAGCTGCGCGGCGCTGCGCCCGTCCCGGTGCAGCGCCAGTACATACAGCAGCTCGGCGTGGCGCGGGCTGAGCTCCTGCACCCAGCTGCCCGCATCGCCCGAGACGGTGACCGAGGGCCGCCGGGGTCTGCTCAGATCCACCACCACGCGGGCCGGCGGCGCCGCGGAACGCTCCTCGTTCACCCGCACCAGCCAGCCGCCGGGCAGCGGATCGACCGTGCACATGCCGAGCGAGGGAAGCCAGAGCCGGCTGCCGTCGATGGACTTCGGAAGCGGTAGCCGGCCGGTCTGTGGCATGCCGGTGACCGCGGCGGGCCAGCCGTTCACGTCCACGGCCAGTGCCCGGCCGGCCAGCCTCGCGAGCAGCGGGGCCGCCACACCGCGCAGCCGGTCCAGCGCCGCGAAATGCCGGTTGCGCAGCTCGGCCTCGGCGAGCCGGGTGACCGAGGTGACCAGCGAGAGGGTCGCCGGATGCATGGTGTTCAGCGGTCCGCTGATGTCGACGACACCGATCAGCCTGCCGTCGCGCGGATCGGTGACCGGTGCTCCCGCGCAGGTCCAGCCGTGGTGGGCGGAGACGAAGTGCTCGGCGGAGTGCACCTGGACCGGCCGCCGGGAGACAAGGGGGGTGCCGATGCCGTTGGTGCCGACGAGACCCTCGTTCCAGTCGGCGCCCAGTACGAAGCCGTGCGAGTCGCCCTTGCGCAGCACGGTCGCCTTGCCCTCGCGCCAGAGCAGCTTTCCCTCGGCGTCCGCGACGACCATGATGTGCTGCGCCGCGTCGGCGATCGACACCAGACCGTCCCGCAGGACGGGCAGCACCTCCCGCAGCGGCGAGGCGTGCCGACGGCGTTCCAACTCCTCCAGCGGCAGCAGCCCGGCCCTTCGGCCCCGGTCGGGATCCACGCCCCCGCGCAGCATCCGCTGCCAGGACTCTTCGATGTCCGCCCGCGGGCCGACCCGCGTCGGGCGGCCGTTGAGCGTGGCGTCCCGCACTCCCTTCAGCAGCCGGGTGGCCTTCGCGGTGTCCATGGCGGCGAGTCTGGCCATGTCGAGTGATGTCGTGTGCACTGGAGTCCTCCTGGGCGAGGCCGCGTCCGAGTGCGGGGGGCTGGCACAATCGTGCCCCTCTTGACCGAGAGCCGTGGCAAATACGGCGCACAAAGCTGCAACCTTCTGCAACCCTCGCGAATAGGCGTGCGTGTGTACGAAGCTGACGCAGCACCGGTTCGTTCCGGTGGTCCCTCATGCACCGCACCGCTTTGCTGTGGGCGTATGACGGAGCGCGGGGTGGTGCCGTGTCGGCGCAGCACCACCCCGACAATCTTCCCAGGACGCGGCGGACCGCGGCTCGCGCCGCTCCGGCCCGCCGGACCGCGGCTCGCGCCGCTCGACGATCGTGACCCGGCCGAGCGGGTGCGGCCCGAGGCGGTCAGCCGCGGCTCGCGCCCGCTCCGCTTCACGGCCGGCCGTCAGACCACCGCTCGTGCCCGGTCCACGACGGACGCCAGATCCAGCGTGTGCGGCAGCGTGCCGAAGGCCGCGCCCCAGTCCCCGCCAAGCCGCGACGCGCAGAACGCGTCCGCCACCTCCGGCGGCGCCCACCGCACCAGTAGCGACCCCTGAAGCACCAGCGCCATCCGCTCCACCAGCCGGCGCGCCCGCGCCTCGATGCCGTTCAGATCGGCCAGCTCGGTCAGCAGGTCCTTGATCGCCCCGTCCAGCCGGTGGTCCGCGCCCCGCGCCGTGCCGACCTCCTGCAGGAACGCGTTCAGCGCCTGCGGCTCGCTCCCCTTACGCCCTGCGGCGTGGGGGGACCCCCAGAGCGCCCGCAGGACGTCCAGCGCCTGTACGTTGCCCGAGCCCTCCCAGATCGAGTTGAGCGGCGACTCGCGCAGCAGCCGCGGCAGCCCCGACTCCTCGACGTAGCCATTGCCGCCCAGACACTCCAGGGCCTCGGCGACCGTCGGCGTACACCGCTTGGTCACCCAGTACTTGGCCGCGGGCACCGCCAGGCGCAAAAACGCCCGCTCCTCCTCCGTATCGGCGTCGTACGCCGCGGCGAGCCGCAGCGCCAGCGTTGTGGCCGCCTCCGACTCCAGCGCCAGATCGGCCAGCACGTTGCGCATCAGCGGCTTGTCGATCAGCAGCCCGCCGAACGCGCTGCGGTACGCGCTGTGGTGGATCGCCTGCGCCACCGACTGCCGCATCAGCGCGGCCGATCCGACGACGCAGTCGAGCCGGGTCGCCGCCACCATCTCGATGATCGTGCGCACCCCGCGCCCCTCGTCGCCCACCCGGCGCGCCCACGTCCCGTCGAACTCGACCTCGCTCGACGCATTGGACCTGTTGCCCAGCTTGTCCTTGAGCCGCTGGATCCGGAACACGTTCCTCGTTCCGTCCTCCAGCACCCGAGGCACCAGGAAACAGGTCAAGCCCCCGGCCGCCTGGGCGAGTACCAGAAAACCGTCACTCATCGGAGCCGAGCAGAACCACTTGTGACCGGTGAGCACATACTCCCCGTCACCGGCGACCGGCTCGGCCCGCGTCGTATTGGCTCTGACGTCGCTGCCGCCCTGCTTCTCCGTCATCCCCATCCCGAACACCGACCCCGCCTTCAGCGAGGCCGGCCGCAGCCCCTCCTCGTACACCTGCGAGGTCAGCCGCGGCTCCCACTCGGCTGCCAGCGCCGGGTCCGTACGCAGCGCGGGGACGGAGGCGTGCGTCATCGACAGCGGACAGCCGTTCCCGGCCTCGGCCTGCGTCCACACCAGGAACCCGGCCGCGCGCCGCACATGCCCGGCCGGCCGGCCCCAGGCGTTCGTCAGACCCGCGGAGACGCCGTGGCCCAGCAGCCGGTGCCAGGCCGGATGGAACTCGACCTCGTCGATCCGGTTTCCGTACCGGTCGTGCGTCCGCAGTTTCGGCGGATTCTCGTTGGCCTGCACCCCCCACTCCTGGGCCTGCGCGGAGCCCGCGGTGCGGCCGAGCTCTGTGAGCTGTTCGCGTGCCTCGTCGAGGAGCTCCGGAGCGATATGCCGCTCCACGCCCTCGGTGAGCGCCCGGTCGGCGGTGTAGACGTCGTACCCCACCAGGGGCGGAGCCTGGTTGGTCACTGTGTGGGTGGTAGCTGCCATGCCGATACGGTAAGGAGGTGCAGGCAGCAAATGAAACACCCGAGCGGCCATCGGGCCGACTCCACCGGGCCCGAGTCCTCTACCGCAACGTCTCCAAGCGGAAGATGGCATGGCTGCTGCTGAAAGACACGGTCAATTCGTGCATCGAATACCGCATCCTGGGCCTCGCCGCCGAGGCGGCGTTCTTCACGTTGCTGTCCCTGCCGCCGCTGATGCTCGGCCTGATCGGTCTCCTCGGCTATATCGACAACTGGACCAACACCACCACCGTCGCCTCGATCGAGGAGAACATCCTGGGCGCGGTCGGCACGGTGCTGTCCGACCGGGGCGTCAACGAGATCGCCAAGCCCCTGCTGGAGGACGTCACCCACGGCGGCCGTCCCGACGTCATCTCCATCGGCTTCGCGATCGCCCTCTGGTCGGGATCGCGGGCGGTGAACGTCTTCATCGACACCATCACCGTGATGTACGGCCTCGACGGCCAGCGCGGCATCGTCGCCACCCGGCTGCTCGCCTTCCTGCTCTACATCGTGGCCCTGCTGATCGGCGCGGTGGTTCTGCCGCTGGCGGTGGTGGGCCCGGACCGGGTGGTGGAGCTCATCCCATGGGGCACGGAAGTCGTCAGCGTCCTGTACTGGCCGGTGGTCAGCCTGCTCTCGATCGCCTTCCTGACCACGCTCTACCATGTGTCCGTCCCCGTCCGGTCCCCGTGGATCGAGGACGTCCCCGGAGCGCTGGTGGCGCTCGGAATGGGAGTGTTCGGCAGCTTCTTGCTGCGCATCTACCTCACCAGCACGGTTGAGGGCCCCACGATCTACGGCTCCCTCGCCGCCCCCATCGCCGTCCTGCTGTGGATCGGCCTCACCGCCTTCGCGGTCCTGGTGGGCGCGGCGGTCAATGCCGCGATCGACCGCGTCTGGCCGTCGGTGGCCACGGCCGCGGCCCGCGCGGCCAACGAACGCGTCCGCGCCGCCCAGGCGGCGGAGGTCCTGGCCCGGGCGAAGGCGGCCCACGTCTTCGCGGACGAGGACGACGACGAGGACGACGACGAGGACGACGCGGACAACGGGGAGATGCCCTCGGAGTTCCCGGAGCGGTGGTCGCGGTTCCTCCCGCCGGACGATGTGAAGTCCCGGCTGCACAGCACCCGGGAGCCCCGTGAGAAGGAGCACCGCGACAACGGCCGTGACAAGGAGCCCAAGGAGTAGCGGCGGCCTGCGGGGCGGGCGGCGGGGTCCGTGCCGGCGTCCACGCCGGTCAACTGGCGGGACGCGCCCCGGAGTTCGCTCCGGACGCCCTCGTCGCGTTCCGGGCGACCATTCTTGATCAACACCGCGGCGTTCGGGAGGGACTAGCCTCGTTGTCATGTACGAGGAACGGGCGTCGCGACTCGCCGGCGCCGTCGTCTGGACGCGGACCGTGGACCTCCGCGCCGGTGCCAGGTACCCGGTGCTGCCCGACGGCTGCATGGACCTGCTGTGGGCCGATGGCCGCCTCCTCGTGGCGGGACCCGACACCCACGCCCACACCGCCGAGGGTGATCTCACCCTTCTCTACGCGGGAGTGCGCTTCGCGCCCGGGACCGCGCCCGCGCTGCTCGGCGTACCGGCGCACGAGCTGCGCGACCAGCGGGTCGAGCTCGCCGACGTGTGGGGCGCGGCCGAGGCGCGCCGGCTCACGGAGCGGATCGACGAGGCCGCGGACCCGGTGGCGGAGCTGGAGGCCGTGGCGCTGCGCCGCGCGGCCGCGGCCGGCCCGCCCGATCCGCTGCTGAGCGAGGTGGTGCGCCGCCTGGGGGCGGGTGGCACGGTCGCGGGCGCGGCGGACGCCATCGGCCTCGGCGCGCGCCAGCTGCACCGCCGCTCCCTGGACGCCTTTGGCTACGGGCCCAAAACGCTGGCCCGGGTGCTGCGGCTGCAGCGTGCGCTGACCCTCGTACGGGAAGGTGTGCCGTACGCCGGAGCGGCACTCGCCGCGGGCTGCGCCGACCAGGCGCACCTCGCCCGCGAGATGCGCGATCTGGCCGGAATCACCCTGGGGGCCTACGAGGCGTTGGCGAACAGCGAGACGGCACAGCCGTCGGGGTCCAGGACGACCGCGTAACGCTGCCCCCAGACGGCGTCCCAGGGCTTGAGGTGCCCCTGGTAGCCGGCCTCGATCAGCTCGGCGTACACCGAGTCCACCTCGGCGGGGCTGTCACAGACAAAGGCGAGACCGAGACGCTCGCCGCCGCCGGTGGGCCGGGTCCAACCGGGGTCGAAGGAGCGGACGGTCTCCTCGGTGTCCCACAGCACGCGCAGCCCGCTCGACAGCGTCGCCTCGGCGTGGGGCGCGGAGTCGGCTTCGGCGGGGATGTCCAGGCCGAGCCGTCGGTAGAAGGCGAGCGAGGCGGCCATGTAGGCGACGACGAGGCCGATCGCATCGAGTCGTGGAGTCATGACCTCACCGTAGGCGGGGCCCGGGCCCGGGTCTTGAACGAATCGGACGTCTGCTGTTTCGCACGCCGGTCTTTCTCTGGGCGTCATGGTTTCGTAAGGCGGCGCGTGCCGTGGACCGTCCTGCGTACGAGGACACTGGCGGTATGCACAACATTCTGGTCGTCGACGACGATCCGACCGTCGCCGAGGTCGTCGCCGGCTATCTGGAGCGCGCGGGCTTCACCGTGGACCGGGCCGCCGACGGGCCCGACGGACAGCACAACCCACTCCTCGCGGCGCTCGGCGGCGACGGCGACCGTGCCGTCGGCCGGGGTCCGGCGGATCGCGTTGACCAGGAGGTTCGCCAGTACGCGGGTCATCTCCTTGCCGTCCACCTCGACCGGGACCGGCTCGACACGGTCGCCGACGAGGCGTACGCCGTACTCGCGGGCGAGCGGGTCCGCCCCGGCGAGCGCCTCGCCGACCAGGTCGTACACCGACATCCGGGTGGGTGTGAGGGCCGGCGTGCCCGCGTGGATTTCGGTGACTCCGGTTTCCGGCTCGGACGTGCTCGGCGGGCGCCGCCTGGGTCTGGCAGACCTACCCTGGGCGCTGTCCCGGTCAGTCGGTCCGCTAATACTGGAAGGCATGGACCAAAGCGCCGAGCTCAGGGAGTTCCTGCGGTCGCGCCGGGCGAGACTGAGCCCGGCGGACGCGGGAATTCCGACGACCGCGACCACCCGCCGGGTACCGGGGCTGCGGCGTGAGGAGTTGGCACAGCTGGCCGGGGTGAGTACCGACTATTACACCCGGCTGGAACAGGGTCGGCTTATGAACGTGTCGGAGACGGTGCTGGACGCCGTGGCCAGGGCTCTGCAACTGGACGCCACCGAGCGGGCCTACCTCTTCGAGCTGTCCCGGCCCAAGCAGCGCCGCGCGGCACGCTTCCGCCCGCAGCGCCCACAGCGGGTGAGGCCGGGAGTGCACAGCATGCTGCGGATGCTGGACGACCGGTCTCCGGCCTTCGTGATCGGGCGCCGGATGGACGTACTGGCATCCAACCGGCTGGCGCGGGCGCTGATCACTGACTTCGACGCGCTGCCGCACCGGGAGCGCAATCTGCTGCGGTTCATGTTCCTGGACGAGGCCGCCCGCGAGCTGTACCGGGAGTGGGACAGGTGCGCCGCCGAGATGGTGGCCACCCTGCGGATGGACGCGGGCCGGAATCCCGACGACCGACTGCTCAATGAGCTGGTCGGCGAACTGACCATCAAGAGCCCGGAGTTCAGGTCCTGGTGGGCCGACCACAACGTGCGGGAGAAGACGCACGGCGTGAAGCACTACCACCACCCCCTGGTGGGGGAAATGACCCTGGCCTACGAGAACGTCACCTTCCCCAGTGAGGACTGCCAGACGATGTGCGTCTACACCGTCGAGCCGAACTCGCCGTCCGAGACCGCGCTACAGCTGCTCGCCAACTGGACCGGAACCGCCGGCGCGGCCGACGGACGATTTTCGCTTCCTGATCAGATATCCCAAGGAGAAATCTACCCATGACCACCGCCACCGCCTATGCCGCCCCCTCGGCGAAGGCTCCGCTGGAGCGCACCACTATCGAGCGCCGCGCCGTCCGCGAGCACGATGTACTGATCGAGATCGCCTACGCCGGCATCTGCCACTCCGACATCCACACCGTCCGCGAGGAGTGGGGCGAGGCCGCCTTCCCCATCGTGCCGGGCCACGAGATAGCGGGTGTCGTCACCGAGGTCGGTCCTGGCGTGACCAAGTACGCCGTCGGTGACCGGGTCGGCGTCGGCTGCTTCGTCGACTCCTGCCGCAAGTGCGAGCAGTGCCTGGCCGGCCTGGAGCAGTTCTGCACCGACGACGGCGGCATGACCGGCACGTACAACGACAAGTACCGTGACGGTGAGGTCACGCAGGGCGGCTACAGCACCCACATCGTCGTCGACGAGAACTACGTGCTGCGCATCCCTGATGGTCTGTCCCTCGATGTCGCGGCCCCGCTGCTCTGTGCCGGCATCACCCTCTACTCCCCGCTCACCCACTGGAACGCGGGCCCCGGCAAGAAGGTCGCCATCGTCGGCGTCGGCGGCCTCGGCCACATGGGCATCAAGATCGCTCACGCCAAGGGCGCCGAGGTCACCGCGTTGAGCCAGACGATGCGCAAGAAGGATGACGCGCTGCGGCTCGGCGCCGACCACTACTACGCGACCGGCGACCCCGAGACCTTCACCAAGCTCGCCGGGACCTTCGACCTGATCGTCAGCACGGTGTCGGCCGTCGTCGACCTGAACGCCTACCTCTCGCTGCTGAAGCCGGACGGCGTCCTGGCGAACGTCGGTGCGCCCGAGGACCCCAGCTCCCTCCACCTGTTCTCGCTCATCATGGGCCGCAAGACGCTGGCCGGATCGCTGATCGGCGGCATCAAGGAGACCCAGGAGATGCTGGACTTCTGCGCGGAGCACGGCTTCGCCGCCGACATCGAGGTCATCAACGCCGACCAGATCAACGAGGCGTACGAGCGCGTCATCGCCAGCGACGTCCGCTACCGCTTCGTCATTGACATCGCTTCCCTGCGCGACTGAGACACGGCTTACACGGCTGACACCCTAGGGAGATCATGCGTTACGTAAAGCTCGGCTCGACCGGTCTTGACGTCTCGCCGCTCGTGCTGGGATGCATGAGCTACGGCGCGCCCCATCGCGGTAACCACGAATGGACCCTGGACGAGGAGGAGTCCCGCCCCTTCATCCGGCGGGCCGTCGAGGCGGGGGTCAACTTCTTCGACACCGCGAACATCTACTCGGACGGCACCAGTGAGGAGATCGTCGGCCGCGCACTCGGCGACTTCGCCCGCCGGGACGAGATCGTACTGGCGACCAAGGTGCACGGAGTTATGCGCCCGGGGCCGAACGGAGGCGGGCTGTCCCGCAAGGCGATCTTCACCGAGATCAACAACAGCCTGCGGCGGCTTGGCACCGACTATGTCGACCTGTACCAGATCCACCGCTGGGACCCGAACACGCCCATCGAGGAGACGCTGGAAGCGCTTCACGATGTCGTCAAGGCCGGCAAGGCGCGTTACATCGGGGCGAGTTCGATGCACGCCTGGCAGTTCTCCAAGGCACTCTACGTAGCGGAGCGGCACGGTTGGACGCGTTTCGCCACCATGCAGAACCACTACAACCTCCTCTACCGGGAGGAAGAGCGCGAGATGATGCCGCTCTGCGCGGACCAGGGCATCGGGGTGATCCCCTGGAGCCCGCTCGCGCGGGGCAGGCTCACCCGGGACTGGGACGAATCCAGCGTCAGGAGCGAGATCGACAACTTCGGGAAGACGCTCTACAAGGACGATGACCGGGTCATCGTCGAGCGTGTCGCGGAGATCGCCGCCGAACGCGGCATTCCGCGGGCGCAGGTGGCGCTCGCCTGGCTCGCCCAGCAGCCTGGGGTGACGGCACCGATCGTCGGGGCGACCAAGCCACACCATCTCGATGACGCGCTGGCCGCGCTTGATGTGGAGCTCAGCGGGGACGAGTTGAAGCGGCTCGACGAGCCCTACACTCCGCACGCGGTGTCAGGCTTCTAGCAGGCCGGCCAGGCACCCGCTTTCCGCGCGCTGTCCTGACAAAGAGGTGGCCTCCGTCCGCTGTCGCGGGTTGGGGCCACCTCTTCGTGCATCGATGTGCGACGGCGGACATGCCGGAGCCCGCCGGGCGGCTGCCGCGGCGGGCTTCGGCGGATGCGCCGACGCGGGCGCCCGGTACGTCAGTTCGCGGCGGCCGTCGCCCGCGATGTGGTGCCCTTCCCGTCCGCCGCCGTCGCGGTCCCCGGTGTGAGGAGCCGTTCGGCGAGGTACCCGAAGACCAGTCCGAAGCAGGTCCAGAGGGTGACCTGGATGGCGAGCGTGGCCAGCCGGAACTCCCAGACCACTGTTGCCGGGAAGCCCTTCGGCACCTCGTTGAACGAGGGCAGGAAGGCGAAGGCGAGACCGGCGGCGGCGACGAACGCGGCCGCGGCGGCGACGGTCGCGTTCCAGTTGCCGAGACGGGGAGCCAGGCGCTTGCCGAGGATCACCGCGGCGACCGTGAGCAGGACGCTGAGCAGGATCATCAGGAAGTACAGCGTTGTGCGTTTGCCGATCGTGTCGGGGTCGCCGACGGCCGGCGGGTTCGGCGGGTACTTGAGGAACGGCACGACGTACACGCTCAGCAGCGCGCCGAGAGCGACCAGCGCGGCTGTTGCGCGCGGACCGAACCGGCCGATGCGGCCGAGCGCGACAGCGAACGCGAGGGCGGCGATGCCGCCGATCGCGACGCCGAAGACCAGTACGCCGGTGGCGAGACCGGCCGTGGACTGCATGGCGCGGCTGACGAGTTCCTCGCCGCCGTGGCCGTGCTCATGGCTGTTGCTCTCCTCGAACGCGATGGCCGCGTCCACAGGGGACTCGCCGAGCAGGTACGCGACGACGAGGGCGAAGACGCCGGCAACCAGGCCCGCGAGCATGCCGCGGACGAGCAGGGCTCTGACAGATATGGAGTTCATGGTCTTTCCCCTGAGCTCTGAAGAAGTTCTAGTGGCAGGGGAAGCCGAGCAGATGGCGTCCGTCGTGGACCCACTCGTGGACGTTCTCGCCGGAGATGAGCGAGGTGGCGCCCTGCTCGGCGCCGACGAAGTAGAGCAGAACCAGCATCAGAACGCCGAAGAAGAACGCCCAGGGGGCGATGGCCTTGAGCGAGATGGGGGTGATGGCCGGTGCGGCGGTGGCGGGCGCAGCAGACTGTGCCATGGCAGAACCTCCTGGGGGAACACGCGTCCCGATCGTGGTGCCTGAGACGAAGGCGCTGGGTCTGACTTCCCGCAGGGGAACGGGTACACAGTGGCGCGACCGTGCCGGATTCTCACCGGGCTTCCGTCACACCTTCGTCATGTCCACGCGACCGTACCGCGTGCGGGCCTGCACCGCTACGGCGCAGGGGCGCGTGACCTGGCGTCCGAACGCCCATGATGTTCTTGTTCCTTGGCCGCGAGGGGGAGGGGAGCGCACGGGATGACGGTACGGGTGATGTTGATCTCACCTGCGACGAACGCGGCGCTGCGAGAGGCCCGCTTCGACGGTGACGCGCCGCTGGACGAGTCGGGAGCACGCCGCGCCCGGGCCGCCGCTGGTGCGCTGCCGCGCGCCGACCGGCTCTTGAGCGGCTCGTCCGCGCGCTGCCGGGAGACTGCCGCCGCGTTGGGCCTGCGGGCGGAGCCTGCCGAGGCCCTCGGTGACTGGGACTTGGGCCGCTGGCGTGGGCGACGACTGGACGAAGTGAGCGCGAGCGAGCCGGAGTCGGTGTCGGCGTGGCTCTGTGATCCGTCGTGCGCACCGCACGGCGGCGAGTCGCTTCGGTCGCTCTGCACGCGGGTGGGCGCGTGGCTGGAGTCGCTCCCGCCCGACGCCGGCCGTGTCCTCGCGGTCGTCGACCCGGCGGTGACGCGGGCGGCGATCGTACAGGCGCTGTCCCTGCCACCGGAGGCGTTCTGGCGTCTGGACGTCGCCCCTCTGACTCTGACGGAACTCACCGGCCGCGGGGGCCGCTGGAACATGAGGTGCGGACGCCCGCTGGGCCCGGAGGCCGGCTGACGCCCGTGCTCACTGCCCCTCGGCCGGCAGTGGCTGTTCCGTCCAGATGACCTTGCCGTCCGGGGTGTACCGCGTGCCCCAGCGTTCCGCGAACTGGGCTACCAGGAACAGCCCCCGGCCGCCCTCGTCCGTGATCGCCGCCTGGCGCAGGTGCGGGGACGTGCTGCTGTGGTCCGAGACCTCGCAGATCAGGGAGCGGTCACGGATCAGCCGTACGCGGATCGGTCCCGTGGCGTACCGGATCGCGTTGGTGACCAGCTCGCTGAGGATCAGTTCCGTCGTGAATGCCTCCTCCGCCAGACCCCACTCGGCCAGCTTGCGGGAGACGGCGGCTCGCACCTGTCCCACGGCCGACGGGTCGGGCGGCACTTCCCAGTCGGCCACCCGGCTGGAGTCCAGGACACGCGTACGGCCGACGAGCAGCGCGATGTCGTCGCGCGGGCGTTCCGGCAGCAGCTCCTTCAGCACCGCCTCGCAGGTTTCCTCCGGGCTCCGGTCCGCTTGCTCCGCCAGCGTCTGGCGCAGCAGCGCCAAGCCGTCGTCGATGTCGCGGTCGCGGTCCTCGATGAGCCCGTCCGTGTACAGCACCAGGCGGCTTTCCTCGGGCAGCTGAAGGTCCAGGGTCTCGAAGGGCAGTCCGCCGAGCCCGAGCGGCGGGCCGCCGGGCACATCGGCGAAGACCGCGGTGCCGTCCGGGTGGACGACGACGGGCTGGAGATGGCCTGCCCGTGACATCGTGCAGTGTCCGGACACAGGGTCGTAGATCGCGTAGATACAGGTGGCTCCGGTGACCCCCTCCGTGCCGTCCGCGGCCTCGTCCTGGTCGATGCGGGCGACCAGCTCGTCAAGGTGGAAAAGGAGCTCGTCGGGCGGCAGATCCAGGCTGGAGAAGTTGTGGACCGCGGTCCGCAGCCGGCCCATGGTCGCCGCGGCGTGCAGGCCGTGGCCCACGACGTCGCCCACCACGAGCGCCACCCGGGCGCCCGGCAACGGGATGATGTCGAACCAGTCCCCGCCGACGCCGCCGAGCCCGCCGAGCCCGGCCTGCGCGGGCCGGTAGCGGTAGGCGACGTCGATGGCGTTCTGCTCGGGCAGGCCGCGCGGCAGCAGACTGCGCGCGAGGGTCACCGCCATGGTGTGCTCGCGGGTGTAGCGGCGAGCGTTGTCGATGCTGATCGCGGCTCTCGCGACCAGCTCCTCCGCGAGGGACAGGTCCTCCTCCTCGAACGGCTCGGGCTTCTCGGAGCGCCAGAACATCGCCACGCCCAGAATCACGCCGCGGGCGCGCAACGGCACCGCGATCATCGAGTGGATTCCGCACTCGACGAGCTTCCTCGCCCGCTGCGGATCCTGCTCCTGCCACCCGGTGTACGCGGCCAGATCCGGCTCCAGGACCGCCTCGCCCTTGCGGATGCCGAAACCCAGCCGCGTGGACGGCACAAAGTGGATCAGCTTGCCCAGCGGGTAGAGCGCGGTGTCCTCCCGCCGTCCGCTGAAGGCCACACGGCGCATGTCGTGGCCGGGGCCCGCGGCCGTCGGCTCCTCGCCGCGCAGCACCTCCTCCACCAGATCGACGGTGGCGTAGTCGGCGAACCGGGTCGCGGCGAACTCCGCCAGTTCCTCACAGGTGCGCACCACGTCGAGGGTGGTGCCGATCTCCGTACCGGCGTCGTACAGCAGCTTCAGACGCCCCCGCGCAACATCCGCCTTCCCGGTCAGCGCCCGCAGCTCGGTGGTGTCGCGCAGCGTCGCGACGCTGCCCGGTGGCCCGCCGTCCTGGTCCGTCGGCCGCTGGTTCACGGCGAGCAGCCGGTCCCCGATCAGATGCACCTCGTCGGTGGCGGTCCGCCCGGAGGCGAGCAGCCGGGCGGTGAGCGGGTCAAGGCCGAGCTCGGTGACCGGGCGGCCTTCCACGTCCGCCGGCAGATCGAGCAGCCGACGCGCCTCGTCGTTGGCGAGCAGCAGCCGCCCGTCCCCGCCGACGATGAGGACGCCCTCCCGTACGGCGTGCAGCACGGCGTCGTGATGCTCGTACATCCGGGTCATCTCGACGGGGCCGAGGCCGTGGGTCTGGCGGCGCAGCCGTCGGGTGACCAGCGCCGTACCGCCGGTGCTGACGACAAGCACCGCACCGGTTGCCGCGAACAGCAGCGGGAACTGGTCCTCGACGACACTGCTGACATGCTCGATCGTGATCCCGGCGGACACCAGGCCGACGACCGAGCCATCACGTCCCGTGACCGGTACCACCGCCTGGATGAGCGGCCCGATCGTCCCGGTGATCTTCTCGGTTGTGATGTGGCCGGCCAGCGCGGGCCCCAGATCGCCGACGAACTTCTTCCCGATCCGGTCGGTCAGCGGGTGGGTGTAGCGGATTCCGTCGGTGTTGGTGACGACGATGAAGTCGACGCCGGATCGCTTGCGGGCTTCTTCGGCGCGCGGCTGGAGCACGGCCGTCGGATCGGGACTCTTCAGTGCCTCCTCGATGCCCGGCGCATTGGCGAAGGTCTCGGCGACGGCGACCGACCGGTTGCGGGCCTCGCGCTCGCTGTCGGACCTGGACTGCAGGACGAGCGCGACCATGGCGGCCGCGACGAGCAACACCACGATCGCCAATTGCAGGAGAAAGACCTGACCTGCGACAGTTCGCATCCGCAGAACCGAGCGCGGGCGGCCGTAGCGTGCGGCCATGACCTAGTTCTACACCTCCCGCATACGCCGAGCTATTTGCGCACCGTAGAGCGCAAAGGCCGTACGCGCGACGCGTTCGCCACAGAATGAGTGCGGGCCGCACCGCGGATCTGTGCCGTGGAGGGGGGTGGCGGTACGTCGGTCAGGCTCGGCTCAGCAGCGTGCTCATCGCCGCGTGGAGCGTCGCCTCCGGATCCTGGACCGCGCCCGGCGAACGCCAGGCCACGAAGCCGTCCGGGCGTACCAGCAGAGCGCCCTCGGGCGTCGTACCGTGCATCGCGGCCCAGTCGGCATCGCCCTCGGGGACCAGGTCGGCGTCCGCACGGGCACCGATCGCGTACGCGTCCAGTCGCACGGAAAGCCGCTCGGCGACCCTCCGCGCCGCTGCCTGCCACGCCGTGCCAACCGCGCTGAGCAGCACGAACGACCGCTCGTAGAGGTCCAGGGTGGACACCCGCCCGGTCGGCCCGCCGACCCACATGTGCGGGGCCCGGGTGCCGGGAGCGCCCGTCAGCTCCATCCGCTCCGGCACGATGGGGCGGTCCGGGGCGACGCCCAGGACCGCGCCGTGCAGATAGCTGTAACCCATCGCCACCGAGAGGATTCCGCCCTTCCGCCCGCCGCCCGGGGTGATCGCGGGTGCGTAGCCGGGGTGGCTGTGCTCCGCCGAGCGGGACGAGGCGCGTTCGCTCGTCGCGCGCGCCACCGGGCGCCGCTCCGCGTCGTACGTCTCGAGCAGCCCGGGACCCGCCGAGCCGTCCAGCACCAGCGCGAGCTTCCAGGCCAGGTTGTGGGCGTCCTGGATGCCGGTGTTGGAGCCGAACGCCCCGGTCGGGGACATCTCGTGGGCCGAGTCGCCGGCCAGGAAGACCCGGCCTGACGAGTAGCTCCCGGCGACCCGTTCCGCGGCGTGCCACGGCGCCTTGCCGGTGATCTCGACGTCGAGACCCGGCGCGCCGGTGGCCTTGCGGATGTGCTCGGCGCAGCGCTCGTCGGTGAAGTCCTCGAGCGCCTCGCCCCGCTCGGGGTGCCAGGGCGCGTGGAACACCCACAGCTCCCGGTTGTCCACCGGCAGCAGCGCCCCGTCCGCTTCGGGGTTGGTCAGATAGCAGACGATGAAGCGCCGGTCTCCCACCGCGTCCATGAGCTGCCGGGAGCGGAAGGCGATGCTCACGTTGTGGAACAGATCGCCGTTGCCGGTCTGGCCGATGCGCAGCTGTTCCCTGACGGGGCTGCGAGGCCCGTCGGCCGCGACGAGATAATCGGCGTGCACGGTGCTGTGCTCACCGGTGTCCCGGTTCTTCAGGACCGCCATCACGCCCGTCGAGTCCTGCTCGAAGCTGAGCAGTTCGGTGGAGAACCGCACGTCGCCGCCTTGCGCGAGGGCACGGGACAGCAGCACGGGTTCGAGGTCGTTCTGGCTGCACAGGCACCATGTCGTCGGACTGAAGCGGGCCAGCCCGCCGCCGGGGTCGATCTCCTTGAACAGCCACTCCTGGTCGTTGCCGGTCAGCGAGCCCGCCTGCAGGATGCCGTGGTTCTCCGCGAGGACCGACGCGGCCTGCCGGATGTCCGCCTCCACCTCGGCGCCCCTGAACAGCTCCATCGTCCGCACGTTGTTTCCGCGCCCGCGTGGGTGCATCGAGGTGCCCGAGTGTTTCTCGACCAGCAGATGTCTGACGCCGTGGCGGCCCAGAAACAGCGACGTGGACAGGCCCACCAACGAGCCGCCCACGATGAGGACCGGTACGCGGTGGTCGACGTTCTCTTCCATATCTGCCATGAGTCGCTCCAGCTCCTGCCGCCCGGGGGGATGGAACTTTCATGCCCCCTGGGGGAACGGTTCCCTCGCGCATTCACCCGCTTGGTTCTCAGCTCTCGCGCCAGTCGAAGTACCGGACCACGATCAATTGCGGGAGCGCCACCCGAGCCAGGGAGGCGGACCATCCGTATCCGCAGGGTGGTTGAAACCCGAGCGGATTCCACCGACGACGGATGAGGGGCCACAGGACGTGGCGGCCGAGCTGTCGATAAGGAGTGTGAATGATGACAACCCTCTCGGAACGGATATCGCAGTCCGCCTTCGATGGCTCAAGGCTTCGAGTCGTGCTGCTGCTGGACCTCCAAGACGGCGCGCAGAACCAGTTCCTCGAGGCGTACGAGCGTCTGCGCAATCAGGTCGCATCGATCCCGGGCCACATCAGCGACCAGCTGTGCCAGTCGATCGAGAACCCCTCGCAGTGGCTCATCACCAGCGAATGGGACAGCGCCCCGCCCTTCCTCGCATGGGTGAACAGCGAGGAGCACGTGAAGACGGTCCAACCGCTGCACAACTGCGTACGGGACACCCGCTCGCTGCGCTTCAGCGTCCTGCGGGAGACCGGACAGGCCTTCACCGAGACACCCGAACAGCTCAAGAGCAGGCTCCAGGCCGCACCCCGGGTCGGCGACGGAGTCGTACGGCACGCCCTCACCTTCACGGTCAAGCCGGGCAGCGAGAAGGAAGTCGCGAAGATCCTTTCCGGGTACGTCTCCCCGGCGTCCCGCGTCGACGAGACCACCCGGCTGCGCCGCACCTCGCTCTTCATGCACGGCAACCGCGTCGTGCGGGCGGTCGAGGTACAGGGCGACCTCCTCGCCGGACTGCGCCATGTGGCCAGGCAGCCCGAGGTCAGGGCTGTGGAGGAAGCCATCAACCCGTATCTGGAACAGGACCGGGACCTCGAGGACCCCGACTCCGCCCGGATGTTCTTCACCCGGGCGGCCCTCCCCGCGGTCCACCATGTGGCGGGCGACGGGCAGGACCCCGCCGAGCTGACCCGGCACGCGCTCTACTACCCGGCCAAGGAGGGCTGCGGAATGGCGCTGGCCCGGCTGCTCGCCAAGCAGGACGAGGCGGCGGCCGAGAGCTCCGACAGCCCCGTCGCGAGCAGCACCATCTTCCAGCGCGACGACATCGTCGTCCGCCTCATCGATGTGAGCGGCAAGCTCGACGCGAAGCCCGCCCTGGCGCTCGGCGTCAGCGGACCCCGCAAGGCAGCCACCCTCGCCCGGCTGCTCTCCGGCGGCGAGGACAGCATGCCGACCACGCAGAAGGAGATGTCGCGATTCCTCGCGGACTCCGAAATGCACCTGATCACCGACCGGACCGCGTCGCCGGAATCTTGAACCGCGCGTCCGGCCATCACGGCCACCGGCCGAGCCGTCGGGGGCAAGCACCTGGAGGAACCAGTCATGACCACGCACCGCCCACGCATCGTGGACCTCAGCGAGACCCAGCCCAACCGCAGGCGCGGAGGCGACCTGCGCGCCCTGCTCACCCCGACCGCGGTGGGCGCCACCAGTGGATTCATGGGCCTTGCCATCGTGCAGCCCGGCGAACGCATCGGTGAGCACTACCACCCGTACTCCGAGGAGTTCGTGTACGTGGTGAACGGGCTTCTGGAGGTGGATCTGGACGGCGAGACGCACCCGATGCGGCCCGATCAGGGCCTCCTGATCCCCCTGAACGTGCGCCACCGGTTCCGTAACGTCGGGGCCGTGGAGGCCCGCATGGTCTTCCACCTCGGCCCGCTCGCCCCGCGCCCGGAGCTCGGGCACGTCGACACGGAGGAGAACGAGCGGCCCGACCACACCGACACCGGACACCCCGGAAGCGCCGAGCAGGGCAGGCCGCCGGAACGGACTGGGGTCGTTTCGTGAGCCGGCGGGTGGCGGTCACCGGGGTCGGTATCGTCGCCCCCGGCGGAGTCGGCGCCCAGGCGTTCTGGGACCTGCTCGCGAACGGCCGTACAGCGACGCGCGGCATCACGCTCTTCAACCCGGAGGGCTTCCGCTCGCGCATCGCCGCCGAGGTCGACTTCGACCCCGGGGCCCACGGTCTCGACCGGGAGCAGGTGGCGCGCTCGGACCGGTACATACAGTTCGCGCTGGTGGCCGCCGAGGAAGCGATACGCGACTCCGGCATCGATTCGGAGAAGAAGGACCCCTGGCGTTTCGGGGTCTCGCTCGGCACCGCGGTGGGTGGAACCACCCGCCTGGAGCACGACTATGTCGCGGTCAGCGGCAAGGGCGAGCGCTGGGACGTGGACCACCGGCCGGCCGGACCGCATCTGCACCGCGCGTTCTCGCCGAGTTCCCTCGCCTCCGCGGTGGCCGAACAGGTCGGCGCCCACGGCCCGGTGCAGACCGTCTCGACGGGCTGCACCTCAGGGCTCGACGCGATCGGCTATGCCTTCCACGCCATCGAGGACGGCCGGCTCGACGTCTGCGTCGCGGGTGCGTCGGACTCGCCGATCTCCCCGATCACGGTCGCCTGCTTCGACGCGATCAAGGCGACCTCGCCGAACAACGACGACCCGGCCCACGCATCCCGGCCGTTCGACGCCAACCGGGACGGGTTCGTCATGGGCGAGGGCGGCGCCGTACTGGTCCTGGAGGAGCTGGAGCACGCCCGGGCCCGCGGGGCCCGGGTGTACTGCGAGATAGGCGGCTACGCCACGTTCGGCAACGCCTACCACATGACGGGACTGACCCCCGAGGGACTGGAGATGGCCCAGGCGATCAACAGCGCCCTCGAGCACTCCCGTATCAACAGCACCGAGATCGACTACGTCAACGCGCACGGCTCGGGCACCAAACAGAACGACCGGCACGAGACGGCCGCGGTGAAACGATCCCTGGGCGACCACGCCTACAAGACGCCCATGAGCTCGATCAAATCCATGGTGGGCCACTCACTGGGCGCCATCGGAGCGATCGAACTCGTAGCCTGCGTCCTCGCCATGGACCGGCAAGTAGTGCCGCCGACGGCGAACTACGAGACCCCCGACCCCGAATGTGACCTGGACTACGTGCCGCGCACCGCCCGCCCCCGGAAGCTGCGCAGCGTGCTCTCGGTCGGCAGCGGGTTCGGCGGATTCCAGTCAGCGGTAGTCCTGACCCGACCAAATGGGAGGGCGCGATGAGCTCCGGACAAGCCCGGCAGACGGTCATCACAGGAATCGGCGTCATCGCCCCCAACGGGGTCGGCACCGAAGTCTTCTGGAAGTCGACCCAAGCAGGTATCAGCGTCCTCGACCGGGTCACCCGCGAGGGATGCCGGCAACTGCCGCTCCGCGTGGCGGGGGAGGTGCGCGACTTCGACCCAGGTACGCAGATCGAGGAGCGCTACCTCGTCCAGACCGACCGCTTCACGCACTTTGCGATGGCCGCGGCCGATCTCGCCCTCGAAGACGCCCGGCTCGGCCGCGCCGACTACGAAGGCTCGCCCTTCGCCGTGGGTGTGGTGACCGCCGCCGGGTCCGGCGGCGGCGAATTCGGACAGCGTGAACTGCAGCGGCTGTGGGGACAGGGCTCCCGCTTCGTCGGCCCGTACCAGTCCATCGCCTGGTTCTACGCGGCCAGCACCGGCCAGATATCCATCCGCGCCGGCTTCAAGGGACCCTGCGGCGTCGTCGCCAGTGACGAGGCGGGTGGACTCGACGCGTTCGCGCACGCCGCAAGAGCGGTACGACGCGGCACCGACGCCGTCGTGGTCGGTGCCGCGGAAGCCCCGCTCGCGCCGTACTCGGTCGTCTGCCAGCTCGGGTACGAGGACCTGAGCACCTGCGAGGACCCGACGCGCGCCTACCGGCCCTTCACCTCCGACGCCTGTGGCTTCGTCCCCGCCGAAGGCGGAGCGATGCTCGTGGTCGAGGAGGCGGCGGCGGCCCGCCGCCGAGGCGCCCGGCCCCGCGCCCTGGTGGCAGGACACGCGGCCACCTTCACCGGGCCTTCCCAGTGGGAGCGGTCCCGGGAGGGTCTGGCACACGCGATCCGCGGCGCGCTGGCGGAGGCCCAGTGCGCGCCCGAGGAGGTCGACGTGGTCTTCGCGGACGCGCTCGGCGTGCCGGAGGCCGACCGGGCCGAGGCGCTGGCGATCGCCGACGCGCTGGGCGCGCACGGCCGGCGCGTACCGGTGACGGCGCCCAAGACCGGTATCGGACGGGCCTACTGCGGAGGCACCGTGCTCGACATGGCCGCCGCGGTGCTGGCCATGGAGCACGGCCTTGTACCGCCCACGCCCAACGTCTTCGACGTGTGCCACGACCTCGACGTCGTGACGGGCAAGGCCCGCCCCGCGCAGTTGCGGACTGCGCTGGTGCTGAGCCGCGGGCTGATGGGCTCGAACGCGGCGCTGGTGCTGCGCAGCGCCACCGACACCCCCTCGTGAGAAGGAGAAGTCCCATGTCCGAACGATTGACCATCGAAGAACTCGCCGCCCTGATGAAGAAGGGCGCCGGACTCACCGTCGACCCCGTCGACCTGGCGAGCCGTCCTCAGGCCCGCTTCGACGAGTTCGGCCTCGACTCGCTGGGCCTGCTCGGCATCGTCGGCGAGCTGGAGAACCGGCACGGCCGTCCGCTGCCTCCTGACGCGGACCGCTGCAAGACCCCCCAGGAGTTCGTGGACCTCGTCAACAACACCCTCATGACTGGAGCCTGAAGTGCCCGGACACACCGAGAACGAGATCACCGTCGCCGCCCCCCTGGACCTCGTCTGGAAGGTGACCAACGACATCGAGAACTGGCCCCAGCTGTTCAGCGAGTACGCGTCGGTCGAGATCCTCAGCCGGGAGGGCAGCACCACCACCTTCCGCCTGACCATGCACCCCGACGACAACGGCACGGTCTGGAGCTGGGTCTCGGAGCGTACGACCGACCGCAAGGGCCGCAAGGTACGGGCCCGCCGCGTCGAGACCGGCCCCTTCGAGTTCATGGACATCCTCTGGGAGTACTCGGAGGTCCCGGGCGGTACGCGCATGCACTGGACGCAGGACTTCGCGATGAAGCCGGACGCCCCGGTCGACGACGACTGGATGACCGACAACATCAACCGCAACTCCCGCGTCCAGATGGAACTCATCCGGGACAAGATCGAGCAGCGCGACCGCGAGAGCCGCAGCGCCTCGGTCACCGCCAACTGAGCCCCGGGCAAGGGACCTGGGAAAGAAAGGGAGCTCCCCGATGCACCAAGCCCTGATCGTCGCCCGTATGGCGCCGGAGTCGGCCCCGGACATCGCCAGGCTGTTCGAGGCCTCCGACAACGGCGAACTGCCTCACCTCGTCGGGGTCGCCCGGCGCAGCCTGTTCCAGTTCGGCGACGTGTACATGCACCTGATCGAATCCGAGCGGCCGCCCGGCCCAGAGATCGCGAAGGTGACGGACCATCCGGCGTTCCGGGACATCAGCGACAGGCTCACCGCCTTCGTCAGCCCCTACGATCCGGAGACCTGGCGCAGCCCGAAGGACGCGATGGCCCGCCAGTTCTACCGGTGGGAGCGGGACGGAGCGGCCTGACACAACGATTGCCCCGGGCCCGGCTCTGTGCCGGGCCCGGGGCTTTTGTGCCGTAGGAGTGTGCGGCGGGGAGTCACTCGGGCACGGCGCCCTCGAACGCATGGAGATACGCGTTCACCGGACGGATCTCGCCGACGAGCAGGCCCGCCTCAGTCATCCTGTCCACCAGGCTTGCCTTGGTGTGCTTCGCACCGCCGACATTGAGGAGCAGAAGCAGGTCCATCGCCGTCGTGAACCTCATCGAGGGAGTGTCGTCGACGAGATTCTCGATGATGACGACCCTGGCGCCCGGGCGGGCCACCGTGACGATGTTCCCCAGCGTCCTGAGAGTGCTCTCGTCGTCCCACTCCAGGATGTTCTTGACGATGTAGAGATCGGCCTCGACCGGGATGTCCTCCCGGCAGTCCCCGGGAACGATGCGCACCCGCTCCGCCAGCGAGCCGCCGGCCCGCAGCCGGGTGTCCGCCTTCGCCACCACGTCGGGCAGATCGAGCAGGGTGCCCCGGACGGTCGGATGCTTCTCGAGCAGACTCGCCAGCACATGCCCCTGACCGCCCCCGATGTCCGCGACCACACGGACCCCGGTCAGGTCGAGGAGCTCCGCGACCTCCAGCGCGGACTGCACGCTGGAGGTGGTCATGGCCCGGTTGAAGACATGGGCCGACTCGTGCGCGTCCTGGTGCAGATACTCGAAGAAGCCCTTGCCGTACAGCTCGTGGAAGATGCTCCGGCCCGAACGCACCGCGTCGTCGAGCCGGGGCCACGCGTCCCAGGTCCATGGCTCCGTGCACCACAGGGCGATGTACCGCAGGCTGTTCGGGGCGTCCTCGCGCAGCATGCAGGACATGTCCGTATGGGCGAACGTGCCGTCCTCGGTCTCGACGAAGACGCCGTAACAGGACAGGGCGCGCAGGAGCCGGCGCAGCGGCTGCGGTTCGGTGTTCAGCGCGGCCGCGAGCTCCTCCGCGGTCGCCGGCGTGTCGCCGAGCGCGTCGGCGACACCCAGCCGGGCCGCCGCACGCACGGCAGCGGCGCACGCCGCTCCGAAGACGAGCTCCCGCAGGCGCATGGCCGACTGGGGGGCGGACTCGAAGGTTGTCGCTGGTCTGGGGCTAACGGTGGTCATACCGCCTCGATTCTCCGGTGTCGGGGAACATCGGTCAGCACATCCCTGCGGGGTCGGATTCCTGGCACACATTGCCGAGGAACGTGTTGCTCGTTCCTCCGCCCTGGTTGACCAGGTCAGCCGTCTTGTTGCCCACCACCCGGTTGTACTGGATGACGTTGGCGGTGTTCTGGGCGCCCACGAAGCTCTTGAACAGCACGATTCCGCCGGAGAGCGGCGTGGAGCCCACGTTGTTCAGGATCTGGTTCGAGCGGACGACGGTCGCCTCGGAGCCGGTGAGGACGATGCCGGAGCCCTGGATGGCGGGCAGGCGAGGGGTGGCGGCGCAGAATTTATTGTTCTTGTAGATCCAGTTGCCGCGTACGGTCATCGCGCCGGCCGCGGGCTTCGACTCGTCGCCAACGACGAACAGGCCGGCGCAGTTCTCGGTCATGGCATTGCCGTGGACGGTGAGGTTACGAACCCGCCTGACCGTGACTCCGATCCGGTTCCCGGTCAGCGCGTTGTCCGCGACCACCGCACCCATGGTGTCGGTCGCGCCGCCCTCCTCGTCGACCGTGTTCGCGATGAAGATGCCGGCGTCGCCGTTGTCCCGGGCGACGTTGTCACGGAACACACCCCGGGTGGACTTCTGCTGAGCGATGCCCCATGTGCCGTTCTTCTCGGCGACCACCCGCCTGACCGTCAGCCGGTCGGTGTCGGACGCCCAGATGGCGTTCTTCTTGAAGCCCGAGACGGTGAGCGAGCGGATGGTGACCCTGTCGACGGTCTTGGCCGCCGTACCCGTCACACAGATGCCGTTGCCGCTCTGTGCACAGGCGTTCGCGGCCGGCGTGGCAGCCGGCATGATGACCGTGCTCCTGCCGGACCCGCGCAGGGTCAGGTCCGCCTTGGTGACAAGGACGCTCTCTCGGTAGGTGCCGGGGTAGAGGAAAACCGTGTCTCCCGGCTTGGCGGCGTCGACCGCTGCCTGAATCGATTCGCCCGGATGCACCATGTGCCATGCCGGTCCGGTGGACGGCGCCGCTGCGCCCAGTCCCGTGACCATGATGACCGAGATGCATGCGAGACATCTGATCTGTCGTTTCGTCATGAGGCGAAGCTATGGGCGATCTTCCACCCTCGCCACATGGAGTGAGCGGATGGATACCTACTGTGCGCGAATGGCCGCTCGCGTCCCCCCGACTGGGCCAACTACGTCTCGGCCCCGGTGCGGGACTGCTGCCCGGCCGGGCCGTACGGGTCGACCGCGGCCAGTGCGATGTCGTCACCGCCGACGGGCTGGTCCGCGCCGACACCGCGTACGTGACGCCGCACGATCCGCTGCAGTCCCGCCGTGTTCCTCGTGGTCCCGCATTATGTCCGTGAGTGCCCTGCCGGGCGCGGTCCTGGACGCCGATGTTGGCGCAGGCGGTGCGGGGTTGGCGCAGGCGGTGCGGGGTTGGCGAAGAACGTCACCCCGAAGGCTGATCGCCGCGTCGCGGGCAGCGGGTTCGACGGGGTGGGTCCGGGCGTCTGTCGGTCACAACGCTAGGCACGGAAGCCGTCGAACGTGATGTTCAGGTGGCGGGGTCCGCGCAGGACGGCGTTCTGGCGGTAGGGGGGTGGGTCCTCCACCAGGCGGGGGTTGTCGAGCCTGCGGGCGAGCTCGGTCAGGGCGAGCTGTGCCTCCAGGCGGGCGAGGGGCGCGCCGAAGCAGTTGTGGATGCCGCTGCCGAGACCGAGGTGCTGGTTGTCCCTCCGGTCGGGGTCGAATCGGTCGGGGTCGAGAAACCGTTGCGGGTCCCGGTTGCCTGAGGCCAGGACGAGCCAGACGGAGGCGCCCTTGGGGATGGTGGTGCCGGCGATGTCGATGTCCGCAAGGGTGGTGCGCTGTGGAAGCAGCTGCACGGGGGGCTCGAAGCGCAGGAGTTCTTCCACGAGCGGGATGGCCAGGCTGGGTTCGTCCCGCAGCCGCTTGAGAACGTCCGGGTTGCGCAGCAGGGTGAGCATGCCGTTGGTGATGAGGTTGACCGTGGTCTCGTGGCCGGCGATCAGGAGCAGGGCAGCAGTGCTGAGCACCTCCATCGGGCTCATCTGCCCGTCCGGGCCGTGGTCGGTGACCAGTGCGGAGAGCATGTCGTCTCCGGGGGCGCCACGGCGTTCGTCGATGAGCCCGGACAGGTACATGCCCAGTTCGGTGCGGGCCTCCTGGGAGACGCGGCGCCGCTCGCCGGGGTCCTGGTCCGGGTCCGGGTCGAGGCTGCCGGCGATGGTGTCGGCCCAGGAGTGGAAGCGCGCCTCGTCCTCGCGTGGAATCCCGAGCAGTCGGCAGATCACGGTCACGGGGAAGGGGTAGGAGAAGTTGTCGACGAGGTCGACCTGGTTCCGGTCTCCGAAGCCGTCGATGAGGTCCGAAACGATCCGGGCGAGTTCGCCGCGCATGTTGTAGACGCGACGGGGTGTGTGCGGCGGTCCGAACGGGCGCATCGTCATACGGCGCAACCGGTCGTGCTCCGGAGGGTCGAGCTTCAGGAAGGCGGGTGGCAGAGCCGATGTCTCCTCTTCCTGATCGGGGAGTGCGCCGGCGGCCTGGGGGGAGAGGTTACGGGCGTCCGAGCTGATCCGCGGATCGTGCAGCAGGCTCTTGATCTCCCAGTAGGTACTGACGACGAACAGACTGTCTCCCTGTTGGGACACCGGCGTCTTGCGGAGCTCGGCGTACAGGGGGTAGGGGTTGGCGCGGTTGGCGTGGTCGGTGATCTGCCGCAGGAGCGTGCCTTGCGTCATGGTGGCGTCCTTGTGGGCGTTGGGCAGCGGGCTTATTCCCGTGCCGAGATCAGGCTCGGGCAGGGGTGAAGGTGACCCGCCGGTCGGTAGGCGAGTAGCCGCTGAGGGTGACGGACGGCCCGTGGGTGGGCAGTGAGGGGTCGGGGAAGTCGGCCGGGACCGGCCGCAGACCTTCGGGACGGCGGTCAACCGTGGGGAATGCCGGCGGGAACGGCGCAGCCGCTTCGATCAGCCGCTGGTAGAACTCCAGCCACTTCGTCTGGTCGAAGGTGACTGCGGCGATGACGCGGCCCTGGTATCCGTACACGCCGGTGAAGCGGCGCTCGGCGAGTGACCCTTGGGCGATGAGGAGCTCCTCGCCCAGGGACGGGACGCCGACCGACTTGATGCTGACCCCGAACTGGGAGGACCAGAAGGCCGGTACCCACAGGTGCGGACGGCGGTCCGAACTGGCGCTGATCATGTTGTGCGCCGCGACCGCGGCCTGTGCGACGGCATTGCCCCAGTGTTCGAGGGACAGGAACTGGTACCCGAAAAGCGCGTGCGGGGATCGTGCGACGTCACCGGCGACGAAGATGTCGTCGGTCACGATGCCCCGGACGTCAAAGGCGCGGCATCCGGCGTCGCAGGCGATTCCGCGCGGGCCGGCACCGAGCCCGGAGTCCGTCAGCCACGCGGTGTTGCGCGTCGCGCCGAGCGAGACCAACGCGACATCCGCGTCGATGGTGGTGCCGTCGGACAGGTGGGCGCTCCGCAGGCGTCCTGCCGAGTCGCCCTCCAACCCTGTGACCATGAGGCCGCAGCGCAGGTCCACGCCGTGTTCGCGTTGCAGCTCCGCGGCCGCCTGGCCGACCACGCCGCCGAGCGCGCCCACGAGAGGCGCTGCCGCGCGTTCGACGACGGTGACCGGCAGCCCGCGCTCGCGGCAGGCGGAGGCGATCTCCGAGCCGGTGAACCCGGCGCCGATGACGAGCACCCGGCGGGGTGCGGCCATCAGCCGCCGGTGCAGCCCGGCCGCGTCGTCCCGCGTGCGCAGTACGAAGACCCCGTCCAGGTCGGCTTCCGTCTCATGCGGCCATGGCCGGGCATGAACGCCGGTCGCGATCAGCAGCCGGTCGTACTCCACCTCGTCGCCGTCGGCCAGGCGCACCCGTTTGGCCGCCATGTCCAGCCCGGTTGCGGCGACACCGAGCCGCCAGTTTGCGTCGAGCTCCATGCGCCGGGGCAGCGTGGTGTGATCGGCGGACGCCTTGCCCAGCAGGACCTGCTTGGAGAGCGGCGGCCGGTCGTACGGTTCGTGGGGCTCGTCGCCGATCAGCGTCAGTGAACCGGTGAAGCCCTCCTCCCGAAGGGTCTCCGCGGCCCGGAGGCCGGCCAGGGAGGCACCCACGATCACGATCCGCCCCTCACGCCTCATCCATTCCAAGAACCCGTCACTGGACACTGGACAGGCCCTCCCTCGCCGTGGCGGGCGCATCGCCCATGTCGTCCACCAAGATGGCCTGGACCGGACACGCCGCGGCGGCGCGCGCCACGTGCTCCCGCTGTGTGTCGTCGGCGTGCGGGTTGTACAACAGCGCCTCGTCGCCGTGCATGGCGAATACATCGGGTGCGAGGAAGGCGCACTGCGCGTACCCCTGGCACCGGTTGAGATCGACGACAAGCCTCATCAAGGGGCCGCCCTTTCAGTAGTTCCCTGCCCCAGCATGCGAGCGGTGTTGTGCTTCCGCGAGCACAGGCGGGCCAGAGGAGTTATCGGTCGATAACGCGCCGTGGGCGGAAACTCGCCACAAGAATGTAGAGGCTGACAATCAGAGCCCACATGGGAAAGACCAGCTCGGACCAGGCGATGCTGTCCGTCACGAAGAGCAGTGTCAGGGCGACGAGATAGCCCAGGAGGGAAAGCCAGCGCGGAAGGACTCCGAGCCGATGCCCGATGGAGGAGGTCGAGAAGGTGAATACCGCGGCCATGCGCATCGAGTAGGTCGTCAGAAGGCTGTAGGTGAAGTGCTCGCCGAAGGACCACAGTTGCAGTTTGGAATCGGCCCCGGACGAATCGGCCGTGGCCAGTAGGCTTCCGGCTGCCGCCGCGGCCCCGAAAAGAGTCGCCACGAACAGCAGACCGCTGCCCAGGAAGACAGTGGCGAGGAACTGGTCCTCCGCTTCTCCGATTCGTGCGCGCACAGCGCCCATGAACCACAGGAAGAAGATGCCCGCGAATGGGATGAGGTCGAGCGCCGTCTGTACCGTGCGCCGACGCGAGGGATCGGTGAACCAGCTGCTGCCCCCGCCGCCCGGCTCGCCCGGGATTGCCAGGCGGACCAGAATGATGGCAGCACCCAGCAATAGGGCGAAGATGATCCCTACCAGGCCTGCGGCTCGTGGAGTGCGCAGCGCCTGACTTTTCCTCATCTCCATGGGCTCCATGGGCGGTCGTTCGCTCCTCTCCCTGTCCCTGCGTCACCCGGTCCGGTGACAGCCGGTTGGGCGCGTCACAGATCGGACGCGCCGCTGCGGCCTCACGCGCACTCCAGAGGACGACTAGGACCAGCAAGCACCCGCGCGCGTGGCCGCGCCACCCGGACCACGCGTGAGGGTGACGTGCGGGGACCAGCAGCTCCCGTGGTCTCCGGCTGACCTCTGCTTCATCTCCGCGCCGAAGTGCGCGTGCCGGGGCCACCCTTGTGAAGGGCGCGAGGGCAGCGGCTGCGAAGACGCTGCGAGCGGCTGATGCTGCAGGGGTGCCAGTGCCCGCCACTGCAATAGGACGGTGCCTGGCTGCGGATGACTCCGTGAGTCCTGTCCGAGGCACGGGTCACAGTTGCCGCCGGCGCGGGGGCACAGTGAGGGCTGAAGTATTTTAAGAACGTGCTCGCTCAATGACGATCACGTAGATGAGGCAGGTCGTGTCCGCCGGCGCGTCGCCACGCTCTGTTCGCCAAGAAACGGCCGCGACTTCCTGCGTTCCCGGCCGCGGCATAGGTGCGGACATAACAGTCCCCGGAAGTCCTTGTCGATGCCGCCAGTCACAGTCGTCGCTGCTGGCTCCGATACCGACAGATTCCGCCGGGGGCCTGGCCAGAGCCGAGAGAAGGGTCACGCCACCTTTGGACGTCTCCATCGGTGGTGCGGCTCTTTCCGGTTGTCCGGTGTATTGACCAGTTTCCTCCCTATTCTGTTCTAGTCAAGGGGCCTGCCTCACTTTCCGCGGGACGAAATCTTGCCCCGCTCCGGGCGTCGCGGCGGGGGCGTCGGCTCCCCGGCAGGGCGTGATCACCGAGCACCCGCTGGGCCACATCGGGCCCGCCTCGGGACGTAGCCTTGAAGTAACCCGCGCGGAGGTGGCCCGCATGCGTGTACTGCGGAGACAGCTCCTCGGCGGCTCCCGAGCCCGGTGGGCGCGGGAGTTCGCTGACGCGGAGAGCCGTCTTGGCCAACGGCTGTCCGGCCTGGCGCCGTACCCCGCCTACTACCAGTACATGGCACCGATCAACCGGTTCGGACCGGGTGTACTCGGTGGTCCGCCCGCTCTCCGGCCGCTGACGCCGGGCATGGCGGAAGCAATGGCTGCGGGAGGGGCACAGATCGTCGACGGGCGTGACCGCGGAACCTTCACTGCGGCCCATGTGCCGGGGTCGCTCTGCGACGAGCTGGACGACCGCTTCGCGAGCCTGATCGGCGAGGTTGTGCCGTTCGGCACACGCATGGTGCTGGTGCTGCCGGAGCCGGCCGAGGAGGCGGCCGACGAGGCGATGACCCAGCTGCTGCGGATCGGATACGAGAACGTTGCGGGCTACCTGGAGGGTGGCATCCACGCCTGGCAGTCCGACGGCCGCCCGATGCGTGCCTTCGGCAGTGCGGACTGGTCCGAGTTGGCCGGGCACATCGCCGAGGTGCGGGTGCTCGACGTCCGGCCCATGCGCCCGGAGGGCGGAATTCCGGGAACGCTCGGCGTGCCCCTCGCCGAACCGCCCGGGCGGCTCGACGAGATCCCCAGGGACCGCGAGATATGGACCGTCTGCGGAAGCGGTCGCCGGGCGACCATCGCGGCGAGCCTGCTCGACCAGGCCGGCATACCCGTGACGGCGGTGGTCAGAGGTGGCGTGCAGGACCTGATGGCACACAAATGAGTGAGGAGAAAATCATGGGCAGCACCGGCTACGCACATCCGGAGACGCTGGTGGACACCGAGTGGCTGGCCGCCCACCTCGACGACGGAACGGTGCGCGTCATCGACGTGGACGAGGACACCACCGCATACGAAAAGGACCACATCCCCGGCTCCGCCGGCTGGAATTGGACCGAGGACCTGCACACCGCCGTGGGCCGGGACTACCTGGACCGCGCCGCGCTCGGGCGGCTTCTGGCCGCGGCCGGCGTGGAGGACGACACCACAGTGATCCTCTACGGAGGCAACAACAACTGGTTTGCGGCGTACGCCTACTGGATCCTGAGGCTGCGCGGCTTCAGCAAGGTGAAGCTGCTCGACGGCGGGCGCAAGAAGTGGGAGCTGGAAGGCCGGGAGGTGACCCAGGAGGTCATGGACTGCCGGCACACTGGCTTCACGGTGGCGGGGGAGGAGAACCCGCAGTTCCGCGCGCTGCGCGGCGAAGTGCTGGAGAAGGTGGGGTCCGCCGCTCGCCTGGTCGACGTACGGTCCCCGGAAGAGTATCGAGGCGAGAAGCTGGCGCCCCCTCACCTGCCGCACGAGCAGGCACAGGTGCCCGGCCACATCCCCGGCGCGGCCAACGTCCCCTGGGCGCAGGCGGCCAACGACGACGGGACGTTCAAGTCGGCCGACGAGCTGAAGGCGCTCTACGCGGGGAAGGGCATCACGCCTGACCGCGAGATCATCGCCTACTGCCGTATCGGTGAGCGCTCGTCGCATACCTGGTTCGCCCTCCACGAACTGCTCGGCTACCCGGACGTCAAGAACTACGACGGCTCCTGGACCGAGTACGGCTCGCTGGTACGGGCTCCCGTCGAGATGGGGTGATCGCGTGACTCCAGCGCGGGAAGGCCTGACGGTGAGGTCGTCACTCCGTCCGGAACCGTTCGTGCGGACCCCGCGCCGGCCACCCCGCGGGATCCGGTGCGGAGTGTGCACCGGTGACTGGGGCGCCGTCGACCGGGACGGCGATCCCCGTTTCGTACGGACGTATCTGCCGCGCCGCACCGACCCCGTACGCTCCGCCTCGTCGAACCGCTCCGAGGGGCAGATCCTCGCCGCCAACGTCACCACGCGATCATCGCGGTCTCGCTCGCCGTCGAGCTCGACCTCGGGCGGATCGAGGGGTACTCGTTGACCGCGACTTGGTGCGAGCGCACCGAACCGGTGCTGGGTTGCGGACTTCACCCACGTCGCCGCCTTCGCCGCCTTCGCCGGCGTCGTCGCGTTCGTCACGGACACCTACTCCCGCCGTATCGTCGGCTGGTCCGCCTCCACGTCGAAAGAAACCCAACTCGGCCTGGACGCAGTGGAGATGGCGCTGTGGCAGCGCGACCGGGAAGGTCGCCCGCACCTGCCAGGCCAGCTGGTCCACCACAGCGACGCAGGCAGTCAGCCCAGTACACATCGTTCAAGCTCGCCGAGCATCTGGACGCGGCCGGCATTGCCACCTTCATCGGCTCGGTCGGCGACACGTACGACAACGCACTGATGGAGTCGACGATCGGGCTGTACAAAACGGAGCGTTTCAGTCTCGCGCCGACGCTTGCTCGGCAGGTCGACGGGCGGTCACAGGGACCCACCTGGTGCCGATCCCGCTGACCGAAGGTTCTGTTCGGTCCAGATGATCTTGCCGGTCGTGGTGTAGCGGGTACCCCAGCGCCGAGTGAGCTGCGCGACGAGAAACAGGCCGCGGCCACCTTCGTCGGTGGTGCGGGCGTGCCGCAGGCGAGGTGAGGTGCTGCTGCCGTCCGAGACCTCGCAGATCAGGACGTCATGCCGGATCAGGCGTAGGCGGATGGGCTCCATACCGTAGCGGATGGCATTGGTAACCAGTTCGCTGATGATGAGTTCGGTGGTGAACCCCAGGTCGTCCAGGCCCCAAGCCGTGAGCTGCGCGCTGACCAGGTTCCGGGCGCTCGCGACGACTGCGGGGTCGGCGGCCAGGTCCCAGGAGGCGACCTGGTCCCGGCCGAGGACATGAGTGCGGGCGAGGAGCAAGACCACATCGTCGGACGGCGGGCTGGTCAGCATGGCCCGGACTGCGCCACCGCAGACCGCATCCAGTGTCGGGCCGGGCCGGGCGAGGGCCTCTCCCAGCCGGGAGACCGCCGCGTCGATGTCCTGACCGCAGGGCCCGAGGAGGCCATCGGTGTACAGGGCGATCAGAGTGCCCTCGGGCAGTTCGAATTCGGCGGATTCATAGGGCAGGGTCCCGAGCCCGAGTGGTAGTCCGGTCGGCAGCTCGGGGAAGGTGACGGTGCCGTCCGGCCAGACGAGGGCAGGCGGCAGGTGGCCGGCACGAGCCATCGTGCACCGCTGGGTGACCGGGTCGTAGACGGCGTACAAGCACCTGGCTCCCATGGCCGCGGCGGCCTCGGCCTGCTCACCGTCGCCGCCTTCCTCCTCCACGAGGCTGATGACCCCGTCGTCCAGATGGGCCAGCAGCTCGTCGGGCGGCAAATCGAGGTCGGCGAGCGTGCGCACGGCCGTACGAAGCCGCCCCATGGTGGCTGCCGCATTGATCCCGCGGCCGACCACATCGCCGACGACCAAGGCGACCCGGGCCCCCGAGAGGGGGATGACGTCGAACCAGTCACCGCCCACACCGCTCGGAGCGCCCGCCGGGAGGTAGGACGATGCCACCGCCAGGGCGGTCCCCCCGGTCAGCTCACGTGGGAGAAGGCTGCGCTGCAACGCGAGGGATGCTGTGTGCTGGGCGAGTTCCATGGCGAGGACGGTGGCACCGTGCTCGAGCGCGATCTGCTCCCGCTCCCGGGCCCTCCCGGAAGGGTCCACCAGGGCCAGCACACCAAGTACGTCAGCACCGGGGCTGGCAACGGCCACAAGCCGGCCGCCCTCCCGGATCGGCCGCCCTTCACGAAGAGCGCGGCGCAGCATCTGATCACGCCGATTCCGCGGTTCCCTCGGATATGGGTCGGGGCGGTCCGGGCCTGCCCACACCCGCAGGTTCCCGTGGCGGTCCTCAATCGCGACCGGGTACCCGGTGAGCTCGTGCACGGCACGAGCGATCCCTTCCTGCCCCTCCCCCGCCACCGCGACCCGAGTCAACCGGTCGTGGATCTGGATGGTGTGCTCCAGGGCTCCCACTGCCTCGGCCAGCGCGGCATTCGTGCCGCGCAGCTTCTCGGCAGTCGCCCGCTCTCTCGTGTGCAGCCGGGCGTTGGCCAGCGCCACCCCGGTCTGCTGGGCGAACACGCGCAGCAGAAACTGCGTGGCCGGGGAGGGCACCTCGGCCGCCGACACCACGCAGTAACCGATGTGCTCCTGAAGGCCGCGCAGCGGCAGGGCCCAGCCCCACGCCTGGTTCGGGATCGCGACCGCCCCGCCACTGGGACCAAGAGCGCTGAGCTGTGCCTCGATATCGACCCCCACACCTTCCGAGGACAGATGCGTAACGTCGGCTTGCCACCCGTCCGCGCCGAGGTACACGCCCACCGTGCGGCACCGGCTGAAAGACGAAACCGTAGTAGCCGCAAGGTCGAGGATCTTAGCCTCGCTTTCGCTCTCGGTCATCACCATCGAGAGCATGAGCAGACCCTGCAGGTTCGACAGCTGATCGCGGAGTTCTGCATCCCCGGCTGTGCGATCGGCGGGAGCGGTCGACATCAATGCCTGGACGACTGCCTGAGGGCGAGGAACTCGTCGGGGTCGAGGTAGTAGGGGTTGTCGAGCACCATGCCTCCCATGAGGATCTTGGGATGGGTCTTGAGCACGTCCACCAGGAACGCGCCGCTGAACCGGTCGAGCTCGTACATGCAGAGGGTTACCTGCGGATAGCCTGGCAAGAACTGGTTCAGCCTCGCCTCGTACCTCGCCAGCTCCTCGATGTGGGGCATATAGCTCAGCGCCCAGGTCGTCTCTCCGATCGCACGGGTGAAGCCGAACCCGTGCTGGCGGGATGCGTCGCTGCTGTGCTTCCAGAACTCCAGCATTCTCTCGGTGGAAAAGGCACCATCGCGCAGATAGGTGTCCTGCGAGCGGTGCACTTCCAGCTGTCGTTGATCCGAGGCCGATGCGAGATCGGCCTCGGCGCCAAGGGTGGCGAGTACCGCCTCAGGGTCAGTGGCATCCACGATGCAGATGCACTTCTGGCCAGCCTGCAGACCTTCCCGCAGGTAAGGGATCAGGATCTCGTCGCGGTCCGCCAGGCTCGGATAGAAGACACACACGTGATCACCTGGGGCCACCTTGATACCGGAAGGCCCCACGGTTATGGAGTCGAGTACCATCCGTATCGCTTCCTCTCTCACAGCCAGCATAGTGCGGGGTGAGCTGCCCCGACCTCTGTGGAGTCCGCGATCCTGTTATCGGCGAAGGGCCAGCTCAGCCATCGCTCGCGGTCCTGCTCCTCCGTGTGCCGGAGCAGCAGTTTCAGCTATTCCGCGGGCATGCCGAGCAAGCATCGGCGGTGGACCCGAAGCACACGGTCGGGCCGCCGCGTGAACAGCGGCGTCGAGCATGTCAGGCGTTGCCGTCACTCCGGAGTGCGGGGCGGCAGCAGCGGGACGACGCCGATCGGGGCGCCGGTCTCGTACGGCTGGCCCGTGAGGTAGCGCACCAGCTTTTCGGCGCCCGGAGCGGTGAGCGGGTCGACCGTGTAGTAGGTGGTGGTGCGGCCGCCGAGATAGTCCGGCAGGTCGTCGAGGGAACCGCCCGGTAGTACGACCCTGAGGATGCGGCGGTACCAGTCGTCGGGGCGCGCATAGATCTCGCTCCGGATGAGCCGCGCCTCCCAGATCACGCCCCCTCCGGTACCGGGCGCTTCGGTGCCCTCGGCACGGCGCTTGTAGGCGGGCGACGCGACGACCAGGACGTAGTCCGCGGACCGGTACTGCTCGTGCGTCCACAGGGCCCAGTCCTGAGGCTCCTCGCCCGCCGGCAGGTCCAGCCGCGCGTCGATGCCCAGCCTGAGCAGCAGCCGCCACAGCGTGCGCACCCGCCCGATGTGGACACCGCCGTCGTCCTCGTGGGCGTAGGAGATGAACACGCGCGGAGGGACCCGCAGCCCGAACAGGGCCAGCACCTCGGCCGGTGTCGCACTCTCCCCGGGCCGGAGCCGGGGGCGCATTGCGTCGGCCGGCCGGGCGTGTTCCAGAAGCGCGGCCAGTTCCCGGCGGCTGAGGGCGTCGAGCAGTTCGGCCACGCGCCGGTCCCGCACCGCGCGGCTCGCCTTCTCCGCGGGGGTGGCGCCCGGGAACGGCGCCAGGACGTCGGCGGCCCGGGGCTCGGGCAGCACGGCGGTCAGCACGTCCGCGAAGCGGGTGTCCGGGGCCCAGCGCTCACCCTCGCGCTGTGCCCGCTCGTGCCCGGACAGCGCCTCGTGGGTGGCGTCCCGCATCTCCGCGAAGGAGTCGTGCAGCTCCTGCGCGGCCTTCGGCGGCCCGGGGGCGGCGTCCAGCCCTATGGCTGCGGCCACCGGTGACGGGCCGGTCAGGGCGATGACACAGCGGTCGCTCATGTGCGGGTGGACCACGTTGCGGGCCGCGTCGTGATAGTCCCGCAGGGCCGAGTCCAGCTGTGCGGCCACCTCCAGGTTCTTCCCGAGGTGGGCGATCCCGGCCTGCCGGCTGACCTGGTCCCGAGGGTTCAGCTCGACCTCGAACTGGAACTCCGCGCGCATTCTTTCGAGGGCGGAGGCGATGTCCTGGGCGAGCGCGGCCCGGCTCACGGGCTGTGTCGCCGTCCTGTGCGCGTCCTCGGACACCGCCAGGACGACGGCGTCCCGCTGCCGGATGCAGGAGGCGAGACGTTGTTCCGTGTCCGCGGCGAACTGGTCCGGATCGTCGGCCAGTTCGCGCACGGCAGCGGCCGGCCGGGGAGACGAGGCGAGGAACTCCCGGAGCACGTCGTCGTCGCGGCGACCGCCGGTGAAAAGGCACTCGCGCAGGAGTACAGGTGGCGACAGGCGCAACAGCCAGACCGGGGCGGCCTGTTGGGTACGGCGCACGCTGCCGATCAGGTGGCGGCGCAGGCTTGCCGTCGCCGCCGTCCAGGCGGGCGCGGTGGGGGACACGCCGTAGTGGTGGGCGAGGTGGGCGAGCGCGTGGTCGGCGGTCTCCTCGGCGTCGGCCGAGAGAGGGCGCTCGCCCAGCCCAGCCCAGAACGCCTCGTGGTCCTGGTGTGTCTCGGCGCCGGACGGCTCATCGCGCCGGTCCCCTTCGGGGAGCTCCGGGTCATGGAACTCCCGCCAAGCGGACCGGAATTGGGAGAACACCGGCCAAGCGGCGGCGGGAACACCGGAACGCCGCCACCAGCGGAACAGCTCCTGATCGGGGGACGTCGGCCAGGGACCGGCGAAGAAGCCGGCAGCGGCCTTGGCCCTCTCCCGTGAGGTCGCCGAGAGCCCTAGCCGAGGCCCTCCGGCTGGAACCGCCACCGGCTGCCCGTCCGTGCGGGGCCTGGTCCGCGCTTTCTGGTCGTCGTTCGGCAGGTTTGTGTTGCGTGGCGCGGCCACCGCGCCGGGTACCGCGTTGATGGCGTGGTTCATCTCGTGGGTGCGGAGCAGCTGACCGGGCGGGTGCCGCGAAAAGGCGTGGCGTTGCGGCACCCCCTCCCGTACGCTCTGGATCGCAAGCTGGCACTGACGCACAGACGAAGAAAGCAGGAGGTGGATTTCGATGATTGCCGTCATGCAGGGCACTGCCCGCTCTCAGGACTTCATCCGCACCCCTGTGGTCTCCGGCTGACAGCCACTCGACGTCTGCGCGCTCAACGCGCTGCCGGGGCCGCCCTTCGAAGGGTTCCCCCTTGTCTTTCTCTTCTTTTCAGGTTCCTTCTCCGCACCCTCTCGCCCGGTACGGCTGGGATGAGGGCTGGGAGGCCGAGTTCGTCACGTACGCCGAGCAGGGGCTGGTGCCCGGCCGTGTCGTACGGGTCGACCGCGGCCAGTGCGATGTCGTCACCCCGGACGGCACCGTGCGGGCCGATACTGAATTCGTTGTCCCGCGCGATCCGATGAAGGTCGTGTGCACCGGAGACTGGGTCGCCGTCGATGCTGTCGGCGACCCTCTGTACGTGCGGACCCTGCTGCCTCGCCGTACCGCCTTCGTGCGCTCGACCTCCTCGAAGCGTTCCGAGGGTCAGGTGCTGGCCACTAACATCGATCACGTCGTCATCTGTGTGTCGCTCGCGGTTGAACTGGACCTCGGGCGGATCGAGCGGTTCCTCGCGCTTGCGATGTCCAGCTCCAGTGGTGATGCGCTGCTGCACAATTCGGCACTCTCCTGGGAGAGCGGGGCGCAGCCGCTGGTCGTCCTCACCAAGGCGGACCTCGTACCGGATGTGACCGGGCTTTCGTGCCTCGTCCAGGACGTGGAGACGGCGGCGCCGGGAGTGCAGGTGCTGCCTGTCAGTTCGGCGACCGGTGAGGGCGTCGAGGTGCTCGCGGCAGTCGTGTCGGGCGGCACGAGCGTGCTGCTCGGGGTGTCCGGTGCGGGCAAGTCGACGCTCGCCAACGCGCTGCTCGGCGAGGACGTGATGGATGTTCAGGCCACCCGCGACGTCGACGGCAAGGGCCGGCACACCACCACGACCCGCAACCTCCTCGCGCTGCCCGGCGGGGGCGTGCTCATCGACACCCCGGGGCTGCGGGGGGTCGGGCTGTGGGACGCGCAGGCCGGTGTGGGCCAGGTCTTCTCGGAGATCGAGGAGCTCGCCGAGGGGTGCCGCTTCCACGACTGCGCGCACGATGTGGAGCCGGGGTGCGCGGTGCTCGCCGCGATCGAGGACGGTTCGCTGCCGGAGCGGCGGCTGGAGAGCTACCGCAAGCTGCTGCGGGAGAACCAGCGCATCGTCGCGAAGACGGACGCGAGGCTGCGGGCCGAGATCCTGCGCGACTGGAAGAAGAAGGGCGCGGAGGGTCGCGCGGCGATGCAGGCGAAGCGCGGCCGCGTGCGCTGAAATTCGGGCTCCGAAGCGTCCCTGTCCCCAGGGGTCACGCGGTGCTTGGGCGCCACCGAAGGACGCGGTCCGCGTGCGGCCGCGGTGGCCCCTCACGCAGAGTCGGCTCAGCGTTGATCACAGACATCCGGTGACAGTGCCTCGATGCCGCGGAACCTCTACGCCGTCGACCAGGCTACGAAGTCCGGCCGGAGGCTCAACGCGTTCAAGAGATCAATCGGGGTGTTCCGTGGTATTTGACCCTAGGGTAGGGGGTGTGAACGGCCACCAGCGGGTGCGGGACGACGAGGGGAGCGCGACCCGACTCCTCGCGCTGTCGGACGGCGTGTTCGCCATCGCGATGACGCTGCTGGCGCTGGACATCACGCTGCCCGCCGGGCTGGACCCCGCCGGTTTCGAGCACGCGCTGGGGGATGTGATGCCCAACGTGTGGGCGTACGCCCTCAGCTTTCTGGTCATCGCGGCGTTCTGGCGGGGCCACCACCAGATCTTCCGGTACACGCGGGCGGTGGATGGGACGGTCATCAGGCTCGGCCTGCTGAGCCTGGGGCTGATCGCCCTGATGCCCTTCCCTACCACCCTGCTGGCCGAGTACGGGGATCAGCCGCAGTCGGTGGCCGTCTACTCCGGCGCCGTCGCGGCCATGGGTGCCACACAACTCGCGCTGGCGGTCGCACTGTGGAAGCGCCCGTGGCTGGGTAGCGCGGCGATCCCCGATCCCGTCGCGCGCAACGATGTGGCCGATCTGGCGTCGACAGTGCTGGTCTTCGCCGTCGCCGTGCCGCTCGCCTTCGTCTCCCCGACCGGCGCGAAGCTGTGGTGGGCGGTGCTGATTCCGGTCAAGTCGGTGACGGGCAGGCGGGGCAAGCGCCTGCGCACGGCCGCCCAGCAGTTCGGCGCCCAGTAGGACTCGTCCTTCAGCCGGTGGTCGTGGGACGCGCCCGGCGGGTCGAGGGAACACACCTGCCTCCGCGCGGTTGAGGCACCCGGCTCGTCCGCGTCGGGCGCATCAATACGTCCGCTTGGTCCACTCCCGCTGGGAGATCGCCCGGTTCATGCGGCCCGGATCGTCCGCGGCAGGACAGCAGTCATGAAGCGATCATGCCACCCGCAGCCATTCGAGGACGTTGACAAACAGCATTGGGAATCGCTTTCCCAGTTACGGAAAGGGGCGGGGTGGGAACAGCCCCCTACTCCTCCAGGCCCCAGCTGTGAATCTTCAGCGGGTGGATCCGGATCAGCTCCTCGCTGAAGTGCGGGCCCAACTCGTGTGGGCCCGTGAGGAGTTCCGCCTCGCCCCGGATGTCCACTCCGCGTACCTTCCACGGGCGGATGCTCACGATGTCGTCGACAACCAGCGCCACCTTCGGGTTCGCCTGCAGGTTGCGCCACTTCTTCGTGGTGCCCAGGGCATAGCCGCCGATCAGGATCGTCCCGTCGTCCTGCGGGAAAAAGCCGACCGGGTTCGCCTGCGGCTGGCCCTTCGGGTCGACGGTCGCCAACCGGCCCAGTCGCTGGGTCGAGAGGTACGCGCGCTCGGCTTCGCTGAATTCGGTCATGAACGCAGCCTCACACGCGTACCTCGTCTCTCGCATCGGATACGGGACCTTAGGCGCTGGGACCTGACCCGGTTTCACGCCGGTCAGGCCGGGAGACCCCACGCCGCGGCCGGCGCGTTCGGCTTCACCGGGCGGATCCGGAGGTCCGGACGGTCACCCCGCGCCGTGATCAGCGCCGATTCGCCCTTCCGCAGGCGGATGCTGATCGCGCCCTCGTCCGCATCCTCCCATCGCAGCCGCCCGCCTCGCCCGTCGCGGACCTCGATCTCGCCCTCAATGCCGTGCCGTACGACGCACGGCGCACCCGCCTCGCTCGTGACCCGGACCCAGCGGGTCCTGCCCTCCTCCCGTACCGCGCTGAGCAGGAACGCCCCTTGCGTACGGAAGTCGTGCACGACCAGTTCCCGCCACGCCGCCGGCAGCGCCGGGAAGACCCGGATCACCCCGCCCCACGACTGGCACACCATGTCGTGCACCGACTGCGCCGCCGAGAGCGGGGTCTCGATGACCGGGCCCGACTCCTTGTACATGGTGTTGGCCTGAATGAAGCGGGTCATCAGCTCGCCCAGATACTTCAGTGCGTCCTCGCCCTTGCCCAGAAGCGCGGACATGGACGCCGCGCCCGTGAACGTATAGCCCTGCAGCGCCCCTTCGAAGCTGACCCAGTGGCTGAGCGACTTCTCGATCAGGGCGCGCTCCTGCGGAGTGCGGCCGGTGATCTCGTACAGCGGGTAGACCGCGAGGAGATGCGAGTAGTGGCGGTGCGACTTCGCGAAGGGGACCCCGGCGCCGATCATGTAGCCGTTCTCGTCCACCGGATACGGGACGAGCTTGGCCAGGACCTCCTGCCAGCGTGCCCGCAGCGGGTCGGAGATGCCCAGTTCGGCGGCCGAGTCGATGAGCGTGCGGCAGCCCCAGCGCAGCAGCATCAGATCGTAGTTGCAGTCCGGGGCGTCCACTCCGTACTCCGGTGAGAACGTCGGCGGCAGATGCAGCTTGCCGTCCGGGCCGGCTTCGAGGAAGTGCAGGTAGTAGTTGATCGCCTTGCGCAGCAAGGGGAAGAGGGTGTCGCGCAGCAGCGAGGCGTCCATGGTGTGGCGGTAGGTCAGCCAGACGTTGTGCAGCGCCCAGGTCAGGTTGCCGACTTCGGGTGTGGGCGGGTTCTGGCCCGGGATGCCGACGCCGTAGCCGTTGCCGGGCGGGGTGGCGCCGCCGTTGACCAGGCGGGTGTCGGTGGTCCGGGGGATGCCCGCGGAGTCGCCGCGGTAGGGGGCGGCGACCTCGGCCGTCAGCTGCGCCCGGAATTCGCCCAGCGCCCGCGTGACGGCGTCGAGTTCGAGATGGTTCGATCCATGGATCAGCCAGTACTCCAGCTGGACGTTGAGGTTCCACCAGGTGTTGGGCCAGGGGGTGGGCTCCAGCCAGGGGCCGCAGGTCGCCATGACGGGGGCGTCGCGACGGGCGGCCGCGGCCGTCTTGTACAGCTGGATCCAGTAGAACCGCTGCAGCCGCGCGTCGGGCAGTGACAGGAAGCTCTTGCGGTAGAAGCGCTCCCACCAGGTGCGGTGGGGGAGGGCGAGTACGTCGTACGGAACCGAGGACGCGCCCCGCACCGTATGCAGCGCCCGGTCGCGGGCGGTCGTCTTCGGGAAGGAGTGCGCGACGGAGACGTACAGCGTCCGCTTATGCCCCCAGGTCCGCTCCCGCCAGGCGGTGACATGCTGGCCGCCCGCGAGCAACGGCTGGACGGCGGCCGTCAGTTCGCCGTGCTGCTCGATGACGGCCGGCGGGTTGCCGGCGTACCCGTCGGGCAGCGGACGGCCGGCGGCGCGCGGGCTGATGGCATCGGCCGGGTGGAAGACCCAGCGGAAGTCCTTCTCGCCCTCGCTCGGGGTGATCTCGATGGCGAGTACGGACGTTGTGGTGTGCACGAAGGCGCGCAGGCGCAGGGTGCCCGCCGTGGTGGTGATGGTGCCGGTCAGTTCGGCGTCGCGCAGCCGCAGCCGCCAGTCGAGACCGGCGATGGTGCCGACGGGCTCCAGAGTGAAGTGGCCGATGGGCAGCCGGGCGAGGCCGAAGAGGGAGCCGAACTCTGGGCGGTGGTCCTGTACTTCGGAGTGCTGGACATTGAAGCGGACGGCGTTCTTGCCCCCGGGCTCGGCGTAGATGCCGGAGCCGAGGTAGCCATTGCCGAGATACGGGCCCTCGTACCACGTCTTCGGCATCTCCTGCCAGACGAGGTCGGCGTCGTCGAGAACCGTGCGCCAGGAGTCCTCCGGCGCGGTGAGCGAGGCTGCCCCGACGAGTGTGGACGAGGGCGCGGCCTGTGCGGGGATCGCACCGGCGGCGCCCACCGCCAGCGCTCCGCCGATCGCCGTGCCCGTGGCAAGGACGGTTCTCCTGGACGGGGCCCTGGACGGTTCTGGTGCAGTGGCCATGTCGCCTCCTGGCGGCTCGTACGCAGACGTGTCAATTCATCCGAGCTATCCCCCGACGGAAGGTAGGCAAACGGCAGGATGCAGTCAATACAGCGGGAGAGATCCGATGTGTATCTCTCTATCTGGACGGTGCTCAGCACATCGGTATACGGGAGGGGGCTCGGCCGTCAGCCCCAGATCACCGCGCCCAGCCACGCTCCCACGACCAGCAGACAGGCGAACAGCTCCACCAGCACACTCGTCCCCACCGCCCGCATCACCGCCCGGGTGGAGGCCACCGCCGGGCCGTGCTCGCCGAGCCGCTGCCGCTCGGAGCCGTAGATCCCCCCGATGAATCCCGGTATCGCGCCCACGACGGGCACCAGGATGAAACCGACGAGCGCCCCCGCGCCCGCCCACACCACCATGCGCCGGGTCACTCCCACCCTCCGCGGCCGGCGCGGCGGCAGCTGCCACACCACGACCTGGTCGATCAGCAGTACCACCGTCGAGGCCACCAGCAGCGCCCAGGCCGGACCGGACTTCACGTGCATCGCCCACCACAGGACTGCGGCCCATATCAGCCAGCGTCCCGGCACACCGGGGACGAGTACCCCGAACAGGCCCAGCAGCATCACCAGGCCGACCATCAGGAGCTGCCACACGCCCATCTGCCAAGGGTGCAGGACCGGGATCACTACCGCAGGTCGCGAGCCACCCAGCCCTTCGCGTACGCATGCCAGCCGAGCTGCAGCCGGGTCGTCACGCCGGTCAGTTCCATCAGGCCCTTCACACGGCGCTGTACGGTCCGCAGCCCCAGGTCCAGCTGCTTGGCCACGCTCGCGTCCGTCATCCCGGCGAGCAGCAGCGAAAGGACCTCCAGATCCGTGGCGTCGGGCCCCGCCGCGGCCTCCTCCGAAACCCCGCCGCCCGCGTCCAGCCGCAGCGGCAGCGCCTCCCGCCACACCGCCTCGAACAGGCCCATCAGCGACTCCAGCAGCCCGCTCGTATGGACGACGAGCGCCGCGGGCTCGGCTCCACGCCCCGTCAGCAGAACCATCGCCAGGGTGCGGTCGGCGACGACCAGCTCGGTCGGCACCCGGTCCACCACCCGTACCCGCTCCTCCCGGCCCAGCGCCGCGGTCAGCTCGGTGATGCCCGCGGGCGCCGAAAGCACCGCCCGCTCGATGACCACGCGGTACGTCACCCCGCGAGGCGCCGCCTTCTCCTCCGCCTCGTTGTCCGTGCCGGTGATGGCGATCGGATTGCCGGTGGCCAGGGCGCAGACCTCCTCGGTCGCGCCCAGTTGGAGTTGTACGAAACGGTGCGCGACGGCGCTCGCGCCCGTCACCACCTCGACCAGATCGTGCACGGCGGGCTCGGTGGCCTCAGCGCGGTACTCCTCGGCGAGTAGCGCCGCCGCCAGCTCCGCCTGGTCCAGCTCGTGCCGTTGCCGGGTCAGCAGCGCGCCGAGCGCGACGCCGGGCGGGGCGGCCACCCAGCGGCCGGTGCGGGCCGACGACTGCGCCGCCAGCCCCCGCAGTTCCAGCCGGCGCAGCGCGCGCTCGGTGTCCGTCTCCGGTAGAGCGAGACGGTGGGCGAGATCGGTGACCTCCGCCGCCCCGAGCGCGACCAGCGCGCGGTACGCCGACTCCTGTCTCTCGTCGAGACCAATCGCTCCCAGCACCCAGACTCCTCCCCGGACGTGCACTTCCCCCGCCGCCGTGGCGGAAACCAGCCACGGCGTATTCCTGCCGCGTGCATCATCCCTGCCTGCGGGTGGGGAGAGCGATGCGCCCGACAGCGCCCCCGCGGCGCGGCGCGGGGACCACCCCGTCACTCTGAAGGCCGAACTGACGGACTGAAGGCCGAACTGGCGGACGCCAACGGCAAATCCGGGTCAGCCCATGGCCAACGCGTACGCCGTGCGCCGACCACTTGTCGTACTGTGTTTTTTCGGGATGCCCCGTTTTCGTATGGCCCGCTCGGTGGACAATAAGGGCATGAGTCAGCAGGGGGAGAGGCCCGCCACCGAGGACGACTGGTGGAACCGGCTGTACGACGAGTCCGCCCCGGACACCGGTCCCGCGGCGACCGGGGGCGACACGCTGGACGACCGATTCGACTCCGTGGCGGGTGCGGTACACCGCGTTCGCCAGCCGCAAAAAGAGCGAGCGGGTCACGGCCCGGCTGATTGTGCGCCGTGTCCGTGATCTCGCCAAACCCGCCGTCGTGGG